>JAFSTJ010000662.1 GCA_017450525.1 Victivallales bacterium
TATTCGGGGTGGCTCTCAAGCGTGAAAACGGTGGCTCTCAAGCGTGAAAATATTCATCTAGCCATCCAGGCTTTCAAAACTTTAATTTTTTTGTATTTTTGAAAGCCGATGATGCAAAGCCTTGCAAAACAGTGCTATATTACCATCGTTTTCAAAAAGTCAGAAAAATTAAAGTTTTGAAAGTAAACGTATGAAAATTATCAAAAGGACTGCATATATTGATAAACTGCAAAGACTTAAGGATTCCCGTGAAATCAAGGTCATTACTGGAGTGCGTCGCGCAGGCAAGTCCCAACTGCTGTTGGACATCGCCATGCGTGCTAGGCAGGAGAAAGCCAATGTCATTCATCTTGATTTATCGGATCTGGAGAACGAGCCGTTGCTGGAATACCATAGTTTGAATGACTATGTGCTGAATCATACTGTGGAATATGCCCGAAACGTCCTTTTGATTGATGAAGTGCAAGAATGCAAGGGCTTTGAGAAGGCCATCAACAGTCTTTACAACAAAAACAAATATGACATCTACCTCTCTGGCTCCAATGCATTTCTTCTCTCCAGCGATTTGGCTACCCTGTTTACTGGACGGCAAATTGAGATTCCCGTGTTCCCCTTTTCCTTCTCGGAATATGCCGTCTATTATGATGAAGAGAAGGATATGGAGGCGTTGTTCGATCGTTATGTCATAGAGGGGGGACTTGCTGGCTCCTACATCTATTCAGAACAACAAGACCGAATTGCATACATCAAAGAGTTGTTCCATACGATACTGAACAGGGATCTGGTGCAGAAATACAGATTGACGGAGCCTGCGGTATTGCGGCATCTAGCTGAGTATCTGATGGACAATGTAGGAAATCTTACTTCCCCGAATAAATCTGCGACACATTTGGTACAGAACAAGATTTCAACCAACCATGTCACAGCGGCGAACTATTTGGAATATATGACACAGGCCTTTCTGTTCTACCCTGTGAAACGGTACGATATCAGGGGAAAGAGATATCTCTCCACCATTGAGAAGTTCTTTCTTTGCGATCTTGGCTTCCGTTATGCGATTCTTGGACAACGTAATATGGATTATGGCCATGCATACGAGAATCTGGTCTTGCTGGAACTGCTTCGCAGGGGATACGAGGTCTATGTCGGAAAACTATACGACCTTGAGGTTGACTTCATTGCCATGCACGGGAGTGAAAAAATCTACATTCAAGTGAGCGATGACATCTCATCAGCAGAAACATTTCAGCGCGAACTTGCCCCGTTGGGTAAGATTCATGATGCATATCCCAAGTTGCTCATCGCCAGAACGAGACATCTAGAAACCGACCATGAAGGCATTCGCATTATCAATCTGGTTGACTGGTTGCTCAGAAATGGTTGAAAATGCCTACCATATATCACTTGATGTGCCTCTTTTCTGTAGGGTGTGACGACAGCTGATGTCTATATCAAGCTTACAGGCGAGTGTGAGGATAAACCAAAGCCATCAGAGATCAGTTATTGCTGGAAAGTGACATGTCGGAACTGAAAGGAGACTTGATATCGGCAATCGAGGTTCTGCTCCACCAGACAATTCCGGCAGCTTATATGAGCTGCCTTTTTATTGCCTTCCTCCCCAAAATTTGAGTTCAGAACCACTTTTGAGAGTGCAGTTAGAGCGCCGCGAAAAATGCGTTTTTCCCTAAAATCGGGAAATCCTCTAAGTTTTTGAGATTTTGAGGAGACTTGATCCCCCTCCGCTTTTGAGGTCAACTTCCAACCACGGCTGTGTGCATGGTCCAGACGGTGCGCGCCTGCCAGGACGTATCCCTGCTTCATTACTGTCCGCATCCGTCGCGAGTGTGAGCGAGCCGAGTTCCTCGTCGAGGGTGTTCACCACCGAGATGGTCTTGTCAAAGTGTGCTGCGCCTCCAGCGAGATTGTATGTGCCGAGGACCTGCGTATCATCTACCATGAGTGTATAGGTCGGTGTCCCCATCAGGACGGAGATGTCGTTCACGAGCGCGTCTTCGCCTGCCGTAGTCTGCGTCAAGTTAAAATCGAGAATCGAACCGACAAACGGGATGACCATGGCGCCGTCCTCAAACATCATCTGACCAGTCATCTTGGCGCCGCTGTAGATCAGAAGGTTGCCGCCGGAATGGACGGTGACTCCGTCTATAATGCCATTGGAGGCTTCGACCATGCCTTCCGAATTGACGATGGTATTTTTCGCCTTGCCTCCGCTGGAGACATAGAAATTGCCGTTCTCGTTGACAACCGTGCCAGTTGCCACGCCATTTCCAAGGACGTAGAACGCCCCTTCCTGTTCCACGGTGACTTTTTCGGCATATCCGCCTTCATAAACAGTGGCCTTGCCTCTGCGCAAAACCGTGCAACCATTGAGAACACCGCCGCTGAAGACGTTCATGGAACCGCTTGAGTTTACGGTGGTTGCAGTCGCCGTGCCGCCGTTGAAGGTATGGACTATGGCGCCGGAGCTCACGACAGTCGAACTTGCCGTGCCGCCACTGGAGACATTCAGGTCGCCGTATAGGATGGTTTCGTTCGCCAAACCGCCGTCATAGACGTGCATAGTGCCGCCGCTGTTGACAGTGGTGCCGCTCGCGATGCCGCCGTCGCCGACGTTCATCTGCGTTTCCGAGGCGACCACGTTGTCGGCGATCACGGCGGAGCCGTTGGCAATCGTATCGAGCGTGAAGTCGTAGTCCCAGCTGAACGCGCCTTTGAGTTTGCCGCCCGCCTTGAAGGTCACGTCGGTGATGTCGCCCGTATTGCCGACGTTGAAATTGCCGCCGCTGGAGACGACGAGCCCGGTCAGGGTGCCGCCGTTCGTGAAGTTCAGCGTGCCGCCCGGTACCGTGAAGTTTGAGGCGATGCCGCTGGTGAGGACTTCAAGGATGCCGCCGCTATGCACTGTGACGAGATTGGCGGAACCGGCGCCGTCGGTGCCGCTTGACCAGATCTGCGCCTTGTCGTAGATATGGACGTTTTCGGCGAAGCCATCACCGAAGATCTGCAGATTGCCTTTCTTGATCGTTATGTTGTGAATGTAGCCGTAGTTGTAGAGCCGCAGATGGCTCGCGTTGGCGCTTTCGACGATGACGTCATACGCGGAGGCGTGATTGTAGGTATACATCATCGCCCCCTGATCCATAATGAGACCGCTGATGACGGCGCCGGCTCCGGTGTACTGGATCGCCGCGCCAAAGACGACGGCGTTGCTCACCGTCACCCCGGCCGGATGTCCAGACGCCATGTGACGGTGGCGTTGACGCCCGATTCGATGCGGACGTTCTCGAGGACCGTGTTGTTGTGATATGCCGAGATGCGGCAACTACTGCCACCCGCGTTGATGCCGCTCGCGTAGGCGCCGCCCTGTAGCCACAACCGGCCGTTATCGGTCAAGGTGGTATCGTAGGCGGAGCCCCCGACTATTTCCAAGAGTCCGCTCCCGATCACTGTGGTGCTGGAGTAGGTGTCACCCGCGTTGACCCGGCGGGTGGTGCCGCTGATCACGACATTTGTGTAGTCGGCCATAATTCATTCTCCTTGAGTTGGTATTTCAAGAATACGTCAAGTATTTTTATCCCTTGTATATCACGGTCATGCTGGTTGCCGAACCGCCCGATGAGGAAGCCAGACAATCCCTTTCGCAGCCCCGTGTAGAACTCAAAATGAGTATTTTCACGCTGGAGAACAACCGTTTTCACGCTTGAGAACATGACCCACAATATATGGTGCAGACCCCTTTTTCATGCGGGACTGCACAATTAATTGGTATTGATATGCCTTTTTGGACTGTTTTTCTTGCACTCCAGAATAGCTTGCATTGATGTTCCAGAACAGAGCGTTATGTTTTTATTTGATTTGTAATATATTACCACAAAAATGCCGGAAAGAGCGCAGTGTTCTTCTTCAAGGACATTGCAGAATATAAAAGCACAGTAATGCAGGAGCCTGGTAATAATGAGGCATAAACTGGTTTTGATTGGTTGTGGTGGGATGGCGAAGAGCCATGCGTCCCGTTTCGAGTCTCTGGAAGACCGCATGGAGGTTTCGGCAGTCGTGGATATTGAAAAAGAACGTGCGGAGAATGTCTCTGCTTTGCTGCCCAATCATCCGCCTGTGTTCACCGATTACCGTCAGGCACTGCCAATGGGTGATTTGGTTCTTCAGGTGCTGCCGCACCATCTTCATGCTTCATGCACAATTGAGTGCCTGAACGCGGGGAAGCATGTTTTGGCGGAGAAGCCTTTGGCGAACAGTCGCGAGGAGTGCCTGGCCATGATGGAGGCTGCAAAGAGAAACAACCGTATTCTGATGGTGGCATACTGCATGCGTTTTCATCCAATCCTTCGTGAAATGCGCCGTCTGATCCATGAGCAGGTCTATGGCAAGTGTTTTCAGCTTTCCATCTGGACCGAGCAGCTGACAACTATGGAGCGCTTTTCTGGTTCCTGGGCGCATGACAGAAGGCTCCTTGGCGGCGGGCAGCTTTTCAGCCATGGCTGCCATTACATCGACTTGATGCTGTGGATGATGGGCCGTCCTGTTAAGGGCACCCATATTGGAACCAAGATTGGCACGCCGTGGATGGATCGGGAGGGAACCAGCAACGTCTGCCTGGAATTCGAGGATGGCACCCTGGGGTATCATTTTGGAACCTGGGGCGCACGCGGGACACGTATGGGATATTCATTCCAGGCGCACTGCGAAAAGGGTCTTCTTGATTTCAAGCTTTCGGAAAACCAGCTTTTTTTCCGCGGCAGAATGGAGGAGCATGTTCCTGGCGCCTCGGCAAAAAGCCAGGATATCGTGCTTATGGACCTCGGCACTGCTCCGCCCAAGCCAACTGCAGAGGAGATGCGTCATTTCATTGACTGTGTGGACGGAGCGACTGTTCCAGAGACGACACCAGAGGAGAGTCTAGCGGGGCTTGAGGTGATTTGGGAACTGTATCGTGCCGAGGAGGAGGGGCGCTTGGCGGATTTCAGCGGCATTGATATGTCAGCATTCGAGAAGAAGTGGCACGAATAATTAAGGGCAAGGCCCAGCAGCGGTACAGTAACATCACCAACATTCATAAATGGAACATTGCGTTCTTTTGTTTTCCACAATAAATACCAAGGGTAAAGACAGAACATGAAGATTATCGATGCGCATAATCATCCAGATTACTATGGCCATAATCTGGAGAAGTTTTTGGAGAATATGGATGCCAACGGCATTTCCCAGACTTGGCTTCTGAGCTGGGAATGCGGTGCAGGTGAGGCGATGACGCACTACACTCATGTAACGCCAGGCGCAGTCTTTGGTGCAAAATATGGGCCTGTGCCATTTGCGCGCTGCCTGAGTTTCAAGGAGCGCGCACCAGAGCGGTTCATCCTTGGATACGCTCCTGACCCCAGAACACCCGAGGCAAGCGCACGCCTGGAGCATGCACATGACACATACGGAGCGCAGGTCTGCGGCGAAGTCAAGGTGCGCATGATGTATGATGATCGTGAGGCGCTGCGGCTCTTCAGAACAGCAGGCAGGCTGAAAATGCCAGTCACCCTTCATCTCCAGGATGAGGTGGGAGACAGGGACGGCAAATGGCAGGAATGGTGGGGCGGAGATATTGACACGCTGGAGCGCGTGCTTCAGATGTGCCCAGAGACCATCTTCCTTGGTCATGCACTCACATTCTGGATACACATATCGGGAGATGATATATACAAGACAAGCGGATATCCGCCAGTGCCATGCCCAGTCGTTCCTGGTGGCAGACTCATAGAGCTCCTGCGCAAATATCCCAATCTTTACTGTGACATATCAGCAGGTTCAGGCTGCAATGCATTGAAGCGGGACCCTGTTTTCGCAAAGGAATTCCTGGATGAATTTCAGGATAGAATCCTTTATGCCCGTGACTACTTTGATTCGATACATAGGGAATTCCTGGATTCGCTGAGCCTTCCATTGGTGCTTCAGGAGAAAATCTACCATGGCAATGCGGAAAGGTTGCTTGCTGAATACAAATAGACGCCTCTCCGTTTTCAGACCTTTTGTTTTCAGCTTCAATAAATCATAAGTGGGAATATGAAAGACAGCATCAACATAGGCATAATAGGACTTGGACTGCGTGGCATAGACAATCTGCGACTGATATTGCGTATGGACGATGTGCACGTGGTCAGCGTATGCGATTTGCGGGAAGAGCGTCTGAACATTGCGCTGGAGACCGTCAAGGCAGCGGAGCGTCCCATGCCCCAGGCTACCACCGTCTATCAGGAGATGCTGGAGCGTAAGGACATTGACGCGGTTTGCATCTTCACTGGCTGGAACGCGCATCTCCCACTGTGCATAGAGGTGATGAAGTCAGGCAAGTATGCGGCGACAGAAGTAGGCGGCGCGAATTCGATAGAAGAGTGCTGGGAGACTGTGCGCGTCAGCGAACAGACGGGCATGCCCTGCATGCTTTTGGAAAACTGCTGCTATGGCCGCAATGAGATGACAATTCTTAACATGGTGAAGCAGGGCCTTTTTGGTGAGCTGGTGCATGCGGAGGGCGGTTATTGCCACAGCCTGCGTGAACACATTTCAATTGGCTATGAGCAAGGGCATTTCCGTCATGTCCAGAACCGCAATCGCTGTGGGGAATTGTACCCCACCCATGAACTGGGCCCAATAGCCAAATGGCTGGACATCAATCGCGGCAACCGTATGTTGACTCTCACTTCCGTCGCATCAAAGGCGCGTGGGCTCAATGCCTGGGTGCGTGAGAACCGCGGGGCAGACCACCCCATGGCCTCGTGCCCGTTCACTGAAGGCGACGTGACGACCACAATCATCAAATGCGCGCGCGGCGAGACCATCATGCTTTGCCATAACACCACGTTGCCAAGACCATATAGCCGCCGTAATGTGCTTCAGGGTACCAGGGGTATCTGGTCAGAAGACAAGAACAGCCTATATCTGGAAGGCATCAGCGAGAAGCCGCACACTTGGGATCCTATTGACAACTATTATGAGAAATACGAGCATCCGCTTTGGAAGGAGTATCGGTTAGGCGGCAAACTTACGCAGAACCAGGAGGGGCACGGCGGCATGGATTATCTGGTGGAGCGTGCCTTCTTTGAGGCCGTCAAGGCAGGTATGCAGACGCCTATCGATGTCTATGACACCGTGACATGGATGGCTGTGACATGCCTAAGCGAAGACTCCGTAGCCATGGGCGGGCATCCAGTGCCTATTCCAGACTTCACGAACGGCAAGTGGTTTACCCGCAATGACATCGTTCCTGGACTCTACTGCCTGGACGAGGTTTGCTGGAAATTTTTTGAATAGAAGCCCTTGTAAAACCTTTTAATGTGAGCGCAGAAGTGGCGCTCATCAAGGTTGGCAAACCTCAAGTGTCCAACGTAAAGTATGACAATCTGAGTAAATAAACGGATGCGGTCATGCGAATTAACATCAACCCCAAAATAAACGGAAACAAGAAATGCTGAAAAAAATTACCATTGCTGCGCTTGTCTCATTACTCTGTCTGGCGGAAGAGGTGGTGTTGGACGGAAAACTGAATGAGACGTTCTGGAAAAATGCCACTGTCCACAGCGATTTCCAGGAATTCAAGGGAAACAAGAACAAAGTGCCAATGCCTAAGACATCTTTCTTGGTGCATTATGACGAGCACAACGTGTATTTCGGCATAAAATGCAACGAGCCGCACCCCGACCAGATCAAGGCACCGAAGCAGCCCTATCCATGGGGATGCGACCTGGTGGAGATATTCCTGTCACCTGCCTGCCGCCAGGACGAATTCTACCAGTTTGTGGTGTCTGCGGGCAATGTCAGGTGGTGCCAGTATTACTATGAGGGAGGTCATATACGTCCTGATCCTGGCTATGCTCCGTTGTGGGACAGCGCGGTTTTTGTGGGGAATGACTTCTGGTCACTTGAAGTAAGGTTGCCTCTGGCTGGATTCTACCACACGAGAAACGCGCTTTGGCAGAACAAATGGCTGATGAACGTGACACGTGAAAGGACTGTGGAGGCAAAGACCTACTGCACATGGAGCCCGCTCATCAATGCCAGCCAGCAAAGCTCCCTTTTCCGAACGCTGGATGGCTTCCCTTCAAGGCTTCAGGGGGATGACCTCTCCATAGAGAATGTCATGGCAGACATTACTTCTTTTGACGGCAAATCATATCATGGCACGCTGAAGATGTCCATCTACTCTGGGACAGCAGGGCCGCGCAGCATATCCTACAATGGGTTCACAAAGGAACTCCAGCTTGCGCAGGGCGACAACAGGGTGGAGTTGCCTTGCCGCTTTGAGAAGGTCGGCATAAAGGATAAGATGCTTTTCGTTGTTGACAAGAGCAACACGCTTGGCAGAAGCTATCCAGTTGCACTTGACTACGAGCCAGTGGCGATACAGCTTAAGGTGCCATCTTATTCGGCCACATTCTATCCTGGCCAGGACAAATCAAAAGTCATCGGCATCGTCAGGCAGAGAACCCAAGGCAAGCTGAAAATCGAGTTCAAGGGAAATGGAGTGAAGCCACAGACGCTGACATTTGACGGCAAGGAGCTGCAACATGACTTCACCTTTGACGCCACGGGAATTGATGCCCAGGGCGCGACTTTGCACGCTACTGTCGAGGGCGGTGAGGCAACGTTGAAGATCAACTCGCCTGAACCCATCAAGAACAGGATGGTCTGGATTGAAAATGGCTTCCTTGTTCTGAACGGCAAGCCCACATTTGTGCGCATGGTGGAAGGCGCGGGCAATGGCTTCGGAACAGGAAAGCGTTTCTTTGAGATGTTCAAGGAGGACCAAGACACATTCTGCATCAATAATGACATCATAAACCGAGTGGTGGTGGAGCCCAAAAGACTGCTTCAAGGCATTGAATCCGAGGCGGTAAAGGACGTTGAGCCAAGTCCCAAGTTGCTTGAACTTATCAAGAAAAGAATTGAGGAAAACAGAAACAAGGACTTCACATACTACTACCTGTGCGACGAGCCAGAATGCAGAAACATATCGCCTGTTTATCTTGAGCATGTTTACAAATATGTCAAGTCGCTGGACTTGTTCCATCCAGTCATGATTTGCAGCAGAAGTGCGTCACGCTACGTGAAATGCGCGGACTATTTCTCCGCACACCCATACTGGGCACCTTATTTTGATGGCAGGGGAAATAGACTTCTCACCATTCCACTTGACAAGATACCCACCTACTTCACGGGATGGATTGCTCCCAACAAGGCAGGAGCACTGGTTCCGCAATGCTTCAGCTACAGAAACTTCTGGAACCGCATGGCAGACTATCCGACACTAAGGGAAATCGAATGCGCAGTTTGGATATCGATAGTCACAGGCGTGTGTGGCATTGAGACATACCATTTCCATGACTTGGGTGACAGACCTGTGCTTTATTACGGAAGCAGATACATCATGAGGTCACTGGAAAGACTGGACAAGTTCTTGCTGACATCAGACAAGAAAAAGCTGCCATCGCCAAACAAGACTTTTGCCTCGCTTTTCACCGCTGACAATGAACAACTGCTCATTCTCGTGAACGTGTCAGGCAAGCCATGCACAATGTCGGCGCCTGTGAAAAACCTGCATGAGTTCCTGGGGAACAGGGTGTTCAACGGAAGCATCACGCTCCAAAATGACGAGACGGCGCTCTTCACCACAAAGAAGATGGATGCTGGCCTTGAAAACAGGCTCAGTACCATAAAGACAATAGACGAACTGGAGGCGCAAAGGCTCAAGTCTAAAAGCGTGCTCTTCAACAAGGGATTCCAGCTTAACCTGAAGGCATCTGCGTTCGAACACTACGGCAAGCAGGAATGGACGCATAGCAAACTTTTCGATGGAGTGGACAACATGCTGGCTTGGGGCAATTACGCAAAAAGCCCATCATGGCTGGAAATGAGCTTTTCATCCTTTGTGCCTGAATTCACATCGCTTGTAATCCATGGCTCCAATCTTGATGACATGAATGTGCAATATTGGAAGGATGGCGGCTGGAAACAGATTTCGGAAATAGCCGAAATGGTGAAGGACAAGTACCGCACGACCTTCAAGTGCAATAACAGGATTCGCACCGTGAAACTGCGCCTTGAATTCCCCAAGGGCAAGAACACCATTGAATTGTACGAGGTGGAGGCCTTTGACGATGCGCCACAAAAGGCGGCGATGCCACAGCAGACGCCACAAAAGCAAATAGATGACAAGGACAATGTTCTTTGGCGCAAGGATGGCAGCAATGCCGTGCTTGAGAAAAAGGGCTGGCATACAAAAGTGATGAAGGTGTTTGGTGACGATAATGGAAGGCTTGTGATTTCAGGCGAAAAGCAGCCGAAGGAAATCTCGCCAGTTACAGATGTGGACTTTCCAATCTCGCCAGAGTATCCATGGCTTGTATTTAAACTGGAATCCGTGAAGATGAACGAGGGCAAATATCATGCCTGGTGCGTGCAGGGCCCCGTCATTGGAGGCTACTTCCAGGACACATCGCCCATACCTGGCATCTACACCATGAACCTTAAAGAGGCGGGCATCATGGACAAGAAAAGGAGTTTCATCGCCGTATACGCCTACTGTGAGGAACTGGCGTTCAGCGAAATCAGCATAGTGAAGAAGACTGACTGCGAAATCAGCGCGGACCTGAAGGACGATGTCCTGACCGTGAAGGCATGCCTGACGCATCCTGCTGAAAGCCTCTCTGCAAAAATCTGCCATAGGTCCAAAGAGCTTACCAGCGAATATCAACTTAAGCCAACGGATGACAGCAGGCTCATCTGGCAGGGCACCTTCAAACTGGAAAAACCACTCCAAAGCGGCAAACTGACGCACTTTAAGCGGGGACAACTAGATTTGAGGGTGGATGTCCTGGGCGGAAACATACAAGTTCCTGTGTTCTATAAAATCTATCAGGAATACTAAAATCTGCCCCATTTGAAGCCAATCTGTGTTCGCATAGAACTGTTCACTGTTTACTCTTCAATTGTACAGGTTGAAGAGTTGTTGGATAGCAAGGGAAAATGAAGTTGTTTTGTTTGCAAAAGAAAACTCCCCCTGTATAATGACAGTTGTAGTTTTTCGAGAAGGCTATTGCAGGCGAGCAGAAATACAATGACGACTTGGGCATGGGAATACTAGCCTGAACAAATATATAAGCAAAGCAAAGAACTAAAATAGAAAGTGATGTTTTGAACATGAAAAAGAAAATCGGTCTGATTGATTTGTTTATTGACGAATGGCATTCCAATCATCTTCCAGAATGGATTGCATCGTCGAATAGAAAGGATGAATTTGAACTGGCATACGCATGGGAAGAGGCACCATTTCCTGGACGGAGGAATCTACAGGAATGGTGCAAGGACAATAATATGATTGCCGCCAAGTCCATTGAAGAAGTGGTGGAGAACTGCGATGTCATCAGCGTTCTGGCTCCAGCAAATCCAGAAGTCCATGCCCGCCTGGCGGATATTCCGTTGCGTTCTGGAAAGCCTGTCTATGTGGATAAGCCATTTGCGGATTCACTAGCGGCGGCCAAAGGTATGTTTGATCTGGCTGAAAAGCATTCCACGCCGCTGATGACCTCATCGGCACTGCGCTTCTGCGAGGAAATCCATTCTGGATCGCTCCAGGCAATGAAGCCGATTCTGTTCAATACGCTTGGTGGCGGGCGCAGCTTCCCCGAATATGCCATCCACCAGCTGGAAATGATAGTCGCCGTGATGGGAACAGACATAAAGGACATTCAACTTGTCGGTGATTCGCAGAAATTGTCCCTGGCATTGAAATACGGCAATTCCAGGTTGGCGACCGCTACATACGCAGTCTATTTCCCATTCGCAATCAGCGCTGCCTCAGAAACAAAAGCCGTGGCATATTCAACTGCAACGGGATATTGGGATAATTTTGTGAATGCGTTGCTGGATTTCTTTGCGACTGGTGTTTCTCCAATTCCAAGGGAACAGACACTTTGCATCGCAGAGGTCCTTGAAAAGGCAGTGGCACTGCTTCAAAACGCCAGGCTTTGACAGCGCATTTTCCCGCCATCGCAACCTGAGCGGGCGCCGCTTCAGCGCCCGCAAATGAGGATAGGATCAATTGCAGTGCAAACTGCCACTGATTGTTGTTTGAGGTCGTTATGCTGAATATGAAATGTCCACGTTGTGGCCAGTCTTTGGAGAAGTCATTCTACCAGGGGCGCATCTCATTTCACTGCACGCATGGACATGGGCGGGCGATGACGCTTTCGGCGGTGCGCGCATTGTGCGGCGACACTGGCTTTGCCAATATGCTGTGGCGCAGGGCTGCGGAGATGCCTTCAGGCGTTGGAGGAAATTGTCCTGTGTGCCATCATCCTATGACGCTTGTTACTTTGCCAGTGCAGGACGGCACTTTGGAACTGGATGTATGCTGCCGTTGCCAGGAACTTTGGTTTGACCCGAGTGAGATTGAGGCATTGCCCAAACCTCCACCCCCGCCACAGACACCTGAAATGCCGCAACGAGCCAGGGAAATGCTGGCAATGCACACCATTGAAAGCATGGAGGAGGACAATTGCTCGTCTGCTCCTCCCACGGGCTTGGCTTATGTGGCTGGACTGCTGGGGTTTCCGGTTGAAAACAACGCCCCTGAAATTGTGGAACGTCCCTGGTGCA
>JAFSTJ010000663.1 GCA_017450525.1 Victivallales bacterium
ACTGAAGGCAGCTTGAATGCGCCCCGATTCAAAGCGCACATACAAAAAGAAAAGGAACTTCCATGCAGAAAATTGAGTATCCATGCAAGATTGACGCCTCCATGCAGCCAGCCGTTGTACATTTTGCCACTGGTGATGAGGCCAGGCCACTGCTAGTTGCCCTGCACACATGGAGCTTTGACGAAAACGGCGATTCACAAGGGTATGAGGAATGTTGCGCCAAGCACAACTGGAATATGATATTTCCAAAGTTCCGCGGCCCCAACAGCACGCCTGAGGCCTGCTGCTCCGAATATGTGGTATCTGATTTGGAGGACGCAGTCTCCTATATGAAGCTGGTGTCAAACGTGGATTTGGACAGAGTATATCTTACAGGCGGTTCAGGCGGCGGAATGTGTGCGCTTTACATGGCTGGACGCAGACCCGATCTTTGGACAGCTGTGTCAGCATGGTGCCCAATCTCTGATTTGCTTGCATGGTACAAACAATGCAATGGCACGCGCTGCGCCTGCTATGCCCGTCATATAGAAGGTGTTCTTGGCAAGCCAGAACAAAATGAAAGATTTGCCCAGGAGGCAAGAATGCGCTCTCCGTTGACATGGTTGCAAAACGCCCTCAATGTGCCGCTTGACATATCCACAGGCATACATGATGGACATACGGGCAGCGTTCCAGTCAGCCATGCCTTCAATGCCTTCAATACGCTGGCACTGCCTGATGACCGTATCCGCAACGATTATATTGACTACATAGTGGAAAAAGAACAAATACCTGAACCATTGCAAGGCGAGAACCAGCAGGATCCCTCCTTCATGGAACGTACTGTGCATTTCCGCCGTCAGTCCCGAAACGCAAGGATTACAATATTCGAGGGGACTCATGAAATCTTCTGCGCTACTGCCTGCCATTGGTTGTCCAAGCAGGTCAGAGGCAAGAAGATTGACTGGCAACAAGGCGATAAAATTGCGGCAACAGGCAACACCGCCCTTACAAAATAGTCCCTTATTTCACCTCGGTGCGGCGACCATTGGTCTCCACGATTTTCAATGAGGCGAAAAAACAGACTATCGCCATTGCCGTGAATAATCCAAAAACGGCAATATATGCATCCCTGCCATAGATTTTCGCGCCGTTTATTATTTCAGGCTTGAACATATCCATCAGCAGACCAGAGACATTTCCAAGTACGGCCACCAGGAAATATGCGGCAAAATTCTGGAAACTAGCACATACTCCCAGTATCTCTGGCGGATTGGTTTCCGTCAGGAGCGCCAAGTAGATTGCCGTCATATTCGAGGTAATTGACACCAAGAAGAACAATGCCGCGAAATACCAGCCCTGGTGGAAATCCAACGCCAGGGCAATCAGTACACCAGCAGTTGCCACAAGTCCGCCAGTACCCATAATGCGAATAAATGGCCTACGTTTGTTCCCGCATATCCTGCTTACAAATGGAAGCACAAATGTGGAAAGTGCTGACAATGCGCCTGTTATCGTAAGCACCCAGCCTGCCGTTAGTTGCGGCATATTGCAGAAATCCTCCAGGAATTTCTTTCCCAGCACCGTCTGGAATACATAGAAGATTGCGAATGACACGTCAGCCACAAAGAACAGCATGATATTATGGCGCGTGGATATGGCTGGGGCAAATGCCTTCAGGCTGAATTTAGCGTCCGTCGGCTGCGGCATCCTGACAGTGAAATGCAGCACAAAGAAAAGCAGCCAAATGGCTAGCATTGCATACGCCGTATAGCTCAGCCCGCTTCGCCAGCCAATATGATGCACGAGAGCGACAAAAGGCGCATTCGCGAACATTGAGCCAGAATATCCCACGAACATGGCAATGCCAAGATAGGGGGCGAAATTACTTGGAAAAGCATTGTGCACTTCCTTTATCAGGCTCAGGTATATAGAGCTTGCCCCAATGCCAACTATGGCGCGGCACGCATACATGATGTAGATGTTGTGCGTAAATGGGAAAACCAATGCCCCAATGCAGAAAAGAAGCCCGCCTACGCCAATGGTGCGATAGCCGCCATACTTGTCCGCCAGCATTCCTGCAAAAAGCTGGCTTACACCATAGATATACATAAACGACGAGCCAAGCGCGGTGATCTTCGCTGCGGAAACGCCTATGTCGGTCTGCAAATCCGTGAATATCGCGCCAGGTATCACTGAACGCTGGAAATTTGCAAAGAAATAGAACAATACAGTCAAAAACAGCAGGGAAAAAACCTGTATGGAAACACTGCCTTCACTGATTTCGGATTTGCTTGTGGACATTCTGCTCTAATTGAAAAATAACAAGCCCTGCATCCAATCAGGAAACTTCCCTCATGGAAACACGGCCAACTGGAAAACCATGACTGTGCATTGCAGGCTGCATACAAAACAACATAAGCAGCGTGTCGGGCAGGTGGGCTTTTCACCTCACCTGCCCGACACGCTGACAGTAGATCTTTTGGAATTGTGTAGCTTAAATCACCTGCGGCCCCTTCCATGTCCGCCATGCCCTGGTCCTGGGGCTGGTCTTGGAGGAGCATACCTATGTGGCGGTGGTGGTGCTGGCCTATAGTAGTATCTCGGCGGTGGCACAACAACTGGCGGTGGAGCCACAACAACTGGCGGCGGTGGAGCTACAACAACTGGCTGCTGCACAACAGGCTCCACATAGACTGGAGCAGGTGTGGTGTAGGTAGTTCCAGACGTCACAACCACAGGCTGTGAAACCACAACTGGCGGTGTCAGGACATCGACCACATGTGCGACCGTGTCAACTACATCCAGCACGGTATAAAGACCGCTGTGACGATGGTGATGATGGTGATGACCTGCGAATGTAACATTGGCGGTGATAATCGTTGCGAATATCGCAATTGTTAAGAGTTTCTTGTTCATAGTACCCTCCGTGTGTTGAAATGTTGTTTTTTTCGTTTCATTTGCCGTTTTCTTGGCTTTTGCACATAATACGCACAAACGCCGATTTTATTGTAACGATTGTTTTAAAAAAATGTTTAAAATGTCATTTTTATTATTTAAGCCTTGTTCATAAGGGCAAGATTCATATAAAACCACCCCATCGAACAACATGGCGCATCACCACCAACAAGGCAAAATCATTCCTGCGTCTCCTTTTGTTTCACGTCAAGATGGGAAAGCTGTACCTCAATGGCGCGGCGATTGTTTGCCTTGCTGACCAATGCAATCAATTCAGGAGTCTCAATGCTCTCATCCTGGGCAGGGATATGCCCTGCCACAAATGAAAGATAGCCGCCAATGGTGTCGTATTCCTCATCTTCAGGAATTTCCACTCCCATCACCTTGTTGACTATGCCCACAGGCGTCTTGGCATCGCATTGCCACACGCCCTGCTTGATTTCCTGAAGTGCGTCCTCGCCTTCCGCATAGTCATATTCGTCCTGTATGTCACCCACCAGTGTTTCAAGCACATCCTCAAACGTGACTATGCCCGCAGTGCCGCCATACTCGTCCACCACAATGGCGAGATGTATCTTGCTCTGGCGGAATTCCTCCAGCAAATCACCAATGTTCTTTGACACAGGTATGACAATCAACTTTTTCCTTACAAAGGAATCAAAGACAGACAGTTTTCTTTCGTCAAGCAAATCCTTTGAATATACTATTCCAATGATATTGTCAATAGTGCCTGAATAAACAGGGATTCTGCTGTGCCCAGATTGTATGATGGTCCTTCTGACCTCGTTCACGAAGTCCTCAAGTGCCATATCCTCTTTGTACTCTACGCTGATCACGTCCACTCGGGGCGTCATAATCTTTCTGACGCTGAGTTCATCCAGTTCCAGCGCCCCGCGTATCATGCGTTTTTCGTCCTCTTCCAGAGCCTGCATCGCAGTAC
Source organism: Victivallales bacterium (assembly GCA_017450525.1). GTDB lineage: Bacteria > Verrucomicrobiota > Lentisphaeria > Oligosphaerales > Oligosphaeraceae > RGIG3456. Next base: position 3,878 of record JAFSTJ010000663.1, read on the forward strand.
TGTCCTTGCCATCTTCGCTTTCAACAAGTGACAGGATTTCATCTTCCACGCTAGGTTCAGTCTCTCCATCCTCGTTGATCTGCCTTTTTGCATCCAAGTGCCTTTGCATTGCACGGTAAGGCATAGTCAAAGGAAATAGAACACAATACGCAATTTTCAGCAATGGTACAAAAACCATCACAAAACGAGCAGAGGCCCTTGCCGTCAATGCGCTCATTGCAAGTTCCAGGGCACCATAGAATACACCTGCCAGCAATGGTAGCAGCCACGCATAGTGCGCATGTCCCTGGCTTGCCCATTTTGCATTGCAGTACGCCGCCAGAATGAGAAACCCCAGCACCACAAGACGGGCTGCAAATATATATCCTTCCTGCAAGGGAAACACCCTGTCCAGCCCTTCTATGGGATGTTCTGATTCCTCCAGGAATTTTATGGTTCCACCACTAAGCCTGCCAATCTGGTGGCATATCACGGCAAACAGCGCCGCAAAAAAAGTGCATACACAAAAGCAAACTAGCGATAGGCCAGGCGTCATAATATGAATCCCTCCAGATTGTGGCGCAGACCAAGAGCCCCCATGACTCTGGCCTCGGCAGTACGCATGGATTTGCGTGCCTCGTCATCAAGGTCATCTTCACCAGCCAAATGCAGCATCCCATGCACCATGTAAAGCACCAATTCATATGAAGGCGTGGTTCCAAACTTCTTTGAATATTCAAAGGCAACCTCGGGGCATACATATACCTCGGCGGCTGCATCGTCTTCAAATTGCTGGTCTTGCTCACGCAAATCAAATGTCAGCACATCAGTGGCACCCTCGTGCCTGAGAAAATCCCAGTTCATGGCCTGCATGGTCGCCTTGGTGGTCACGACGACATTCAGCGTCCCCTTGAAAGTGCCAAGGCCCGCAAGTTCCTGGGCATAAGACAATATCCGCTTGAGACGTTCCCTGCAATGCAAAGGATACGAACCTCTTTCCTTGGACAGCCTTATATTCATTTTGATTGTTCTTCCTGCTTTGGCTGTGATTCGCCGCCTTCCTTAATCAAAAGAGCGCTTTCAGGGTATTCTGGCCTGACATGATATATCACACACAAGGATTCCACCATGGCATCTATTATCTTGTGCAGATTCGATATAAGCATTTTCGCATCGTCAAACTGCCCTGTCTGGAACTTCATCATCACCAGGGAACTTACCTTCTCGCGTATCAACGCCGATGTCACACTGGGCCATTTACGTACAGAAGCACGCACTGCCGCCTCGCA
>JAFSTJ010000664.1 GCA_017450525.1 Victivallales bacterium
ACCTTGATCAGGTTGCGGTCCTTCAATGGCAACATCGCCAGGCCCCAGATCAGCAGAACTGCCGCTATGATGATCCAGCGCACAATAAGAGACTTCTTCATAAATGCCTTTCTCCAAATGAGATTTATATTGTAACTTCCTTCAAATCAAAAAATGGGCGGCCCTGCCTAATTTTTACTTTACTTCAACCGCCGTTTCAGCAGGAATGATGTTGGCTATCGCACCCTGCGCGAACTCAACATGCACACGCTCCGCTATCTCCAAGGTGACCTTGTTGCCTGAAACCCTCACAACCGTGCCATAAAGTCCCCCCTGCGTCATGACCTTGTCACCAGCCTTCACGCGACTGAGCATCTCCTCATGCTCCTTCTGCTTCTTCTGCTGGGGACGTATCATAAGAAAATACATAATGGCGAAAATCGGCACCATTATGAGGAGACTGCTCCAAATACTGCCTGCGCCCTGCTGCTGTTGCGCTCCTTGCGCTCCCTGCGCAGCCTGAGCAACTATGCCTGTAAAAGCCGTAAATAAGTTTTCCACAATCTACTCCGTTTATGAAAGCTGAAATATCCTATGGCACTGCATGAAGCCGCCAATCACTAGAAAAATGTGGAAAAATATAACCAATAAAGCCCATTTTTCAAGGTAATTTCATACATTTCTCACAATTAGCACATTTTTTTGACAACTGACTTTTGCCTCCATACGCCATAACCGCATGGAAGTTCCTTGTCCAACACATAAGCACATTCACGACAGTGCAACCTAAATGGACCGCATTACTTTCCCAGCAATGCCACTGCCTGGTCAAAGTAGCGCTTGATATGCTCCGTCTTATGAGCATCGGCGGAAATGACAAAATGCACTCCCATTGCCAGTGCCTTGGCTATGATGGCAGGCGCAGGATAGCAGATGCCGCATTTCTTGTCCCATCCCGCAGTGTTGATTTCCACCGCCTTGCCTGTCTTACAGGCCAGTTCCAATATTCTGTCCACGTGAGCGCTGGTGTCCCTTGTGCTGGCATAGCAGAATATCTTGCACAAATCCAGATGCGCGATTATGTCGAACGCTGGATATGCCGCCACCTTCTCCATCTTCTGCCAGTATCCCTCAATAACTTCGTCGATCTGCGCCTGGCTCAATGGCTTCCAATAGTCTTCACAGCCATCCACGGGAAACTTGCCAACGAAATGAGAGGCTCCGATTGCATAGTCCAGTTCAAAAGACCGCAATTCCTTGGCGACATCTTCAATGTTCTCCTCAAAGTAGTCCACCTCCAGACCCACTTTCACGCTGAACTTGTCATCGGTGTACTTCGCCTTGAGTGCCTTGACCGTATCTAGGTATTCATATATGCGCTCTCGTTTTATACTCCATGCAACTGGACGCTCAAAGTAGTCTGGCGCCACAACCCAGTGGTCGCTGAAACCATATTCACGTATGCCTGCCGCACGCGCCGCCAGCAACATCTCCTCTGGCGTGTTCTTTCCATCGCTGAAGTTGCTGTGGTTGTGGTAGGAATACCCTGCCACACCATTTGGGAATTTACCATTCAACATTATTAATGCCTCGTTATTACAAGAAAATCACGGTGCACGGCTTCTGTTGCCGCTGGTTCACGCCCTAAAAGCGCAGGAATCTCATCTGTTCCAGCGCCGCAGATTTTCGAAAGTTCAACTGTTCCAAAGTTCACAATGCCACGCCCAATCTCCTTGCGCTTGGCATCCACTATGCACACCACGGAGCCAGGCGCAAATACGCCGCGCATCCCCAACACACCGCTTGGAAGCAGACTCTTGCCCTTGTCCTTTATCGCTGAAACCGCACCACTGTCAACGATTAACTCGCCCTCGGGCTCTGCAAAGAAGGCAATGAAACGCTGGCGGGCGTGCATGCGTTGCTTGTTGCGGGCGGAAAACACAGTGCCCACATCATCCCCTGCGAAAATGCGGCGCAGAACTGCAAAGTCCGTTCCCTCTGCTATCCACAAAGGCTCGCCACATGCAGTCGTTGTGGCGGCTGCGTGCAATTTCGTCGCCATGCCGCCCACGGAAAAACTATTGCCGTCCGTTCCGCCAGCCATGTCCAGCAATGCCTGGTCAATTTCATGCACCACGCTAATTCTGGCGCCCAGTTCGCCAGTCTCCATGTTCTTCTCCCGCATGCCATCCACCGTAGTCAGCAACACGGTCAAATCGGCACGGCACATGCTGGCCACCAATGCAGCCAGGGTGTCATTGTCCCCCACCTTGATTTCATCGGTGCAGACTGAATCGTTTTCATTTATCACGGGCAGCAGCCCCATGGCCAGCATCTCGTCCAGACAGCGCGCCACCTTATGGTGCCTGTCCTTGCTCCGCAAATCAGCCGCAGTCAATAGCAACTGCGCACAGTGCACACCATGCCTGGAACTAGCCTCCTCGTAAAGGGACATCAGACTGCACTGCCCCAGGGCCGCGTATGCCTGCAATGCCTCCATTCTCTTGGGACGGCGAACTTTGTTCAGCACGCGCAATGCCGCGCCAATAGCGCCCGACGTAACCAGCACAACCTCAAGCCCCTGCTCTCGCAGCCAGATGAGTTCATCAACCAAGGCCTCTATGCGCTGAGCAGGCTCGCTACCCTTCACATCCATCAGAAGGCGTGTTCCCACCTTCACAACCACGCGCTTCACGCCAGGCATCATGCGCCCGCGAACCCCACCATCCTGTAATTCGTAATTCATAAATGTCTTTTTCCAAGTGATCAGTGATCAGTAGTCAGTGGACAGTGGACAGTTCTGTGCGCGGGCGTTCTCGCCCGCGTTTGGAAGGCACTTTTCTTCCTGCGGCTTTCGCCGCAGGCACCCAACAGTCCACTGTCCACTGTCCACTACAAAAACATCTCCTGCTGGAAACTGCCACCACGCTTCTCTATTTCCGCAAACAAGGATTTGAAATTGCTGTCCTTTGCCAGTTGGAGAATCTTGTCCCAGTCTGGCTTACCGCGGCGTATTCCCTCTGGCAGAACACACCCTTCAGGCAGCACGTCATCCAGTGCCACCAGCTTCATATTGCGCAGCAAGAGTTCCTTGTTCTCATGGATTTTCGCCGCAATGCGCTTGTTTTCAATCACATCAGGATTTTCCAGAATTGCTGCCAGCGGTCCATACTGGTTAAGCAGAGATGCCGCCGTCTTGGGACCAATGCCTGCCACGCCCATTATGTTGTCCGCCGTGTCACCAACCAGCGCAAGATAGTCTCCCAGCAACTCTGGCTCCACGCCGAATTTCTCACGTGCGCCTTCCCGACCAGTGCATTGCCACGTGTTCCCGCTTTCAGGTGTCATCAACATGATGCCTGCATCGGCAGTGAGTTGGGCAATGTCCTTGTCATGTGTGATTATGGCGACTTCAGCATCGCCACGCCGCCGTGCGACCGCCGCGATTATGTCGTCCGCCTCCAATCCCTCCTGCATCAAGATGCTCCATCCAAATGCCTTTGCCAATTCCTTGATGGGTTCCACCTGGCGACGCAGGTCATCAGGCATCGGAGGACGCTGCGCCTTATATTCGGGGCATAATTCCACCCTGCGGGCGGGCTTGCCCTTGTCAAACACCAGCGCTCCATAGTCGGAAGGTGCTTTGTCCTCTAACTGCATAAGAAGACGCATCATTCCAAACAGAGCGTTGACTGGACGCCCATGGCTGTCATTCAGCATCCGCATAGCAAAAAACAGGCGGTATATCTGCGAATATGCGTCTATCAATACAATCTTGGACATATATCAGGCTCCAATAAAAAAAATGGGCGGAAGGTGCAAATGCAGCCTCCGCCCTATTTCTGGAAATGACTTATTCTTCCTCTTCGGCTGCCAGTTGTGCGGCAACCTCGTCGCTCAATTCCATGTCGTTGACCACTTCCTGTGCGTCATCGTAGTCCTCAAGCACATCCAGGAACTTCTGGACCTGCTTTGCCACGTTGATGTCACTGATGACAGTGGTGTTCTCAGGAATCAGGGTAATGCTGGATTCTGTGGGCTGGATGCCGTTCTTCTCGAAGATGCCCAGAATGTCAGCAAATGCCTCTGGTGGAGCGAGGATTTCAGCAACTTCATCCTCAACGGAGATGTCTTCCACATCCGCGCCGCCTTCCAGCAGCAGGTTGAACAGTTTTTCCTCATCGGCCTCTGGTCCTTCAACAACGAAGCGAGCCTTGCGGTGGAACTTCCACGACACTGCGCCTGAACCACCCAGATTGCAGTTGTAACGTGTGAAGAAGGAGCGAATATCCGCAGCAGTGCGGTTGCGGTTGTCCGACAGGCAGTTCACGATGATGGCCACGCCACCAGCCGCGTATCCTTCGTATGAGAGCGATTCCATTGCAGCGCCTTCACCACCGCCGCAGCCCTTCTTGATTGCGCGGTCGATGTTATCGTTAGGCATGTTGGCAGCCTTTGCAGCCGCCACTGCGGAACGAAGACGCGCGTTCAGAGCTGGATCGCCGCCGCCTTCCTTGGCAGCAATGATGATTTCCTTGGAAACGCGTGAGAAAATCTTGCCGCGCTTTGCGTCCGCAGCACCTTTCTTATGCTTGATTGATGACCATTTATTGTGGCCTGACATAGGCAACTCCCCGTTTTTTTGTGAACATTTGTTTCAAACACCAAAATTTCTGGCGTTAATTTATACAAAAAACG
>JAFSTJ010000665.1 GCA_017450525.1 Victivallales bacterium
CCAGTGCGCATTCTTGGCAGCTGCGTGTTTCTGGTGAACCGTTGCGTCTATTTGGGCGTGGCGCTTTACTCCACTGCCTTGCTTCTTGAGCCTGCGTTGGGCTGGAGCCTGGCTTTTTCGATTTGCCTTGTGGGCATGGCGGGGCTGATATACGCCTCTTTGGGTGGCATCAAGGGTGTCATCTGGAGTGATGTGGCGCAGTTTGTGGTTCTGGTGGGCGGCGTGATGGCTATAATTGTATTCATCATCATCAAATTGCCTAATGGCGCTATGGACATCTGGAACACTACCATCGAGACAAAGCACGGCTTCAACATCGGCAGGGACAGCGGCTTCTGGAGCTGGGACTTCACCAAGCGCATCACACTTTGGGCCTGGCTGATTGGCGTGGTGCCACGATGCATATCCTCTGCCACGGACCAGGTGGGGCTTCAGCTGGCGCTTTCCTGCAAGGATTTGAAGACCGTCTTCAAGGCATCCATCTGGCAGACCATTGGCGGATGGCCTGTCATATTCCTTTTCTATTTGGCTGGTCTGGGGCTTCTGGCATACGTACGAATCCTGGGTGCTGGCACGCCCATTGCTGAACTTGGAAAAGGTGACAAGGTCTATACCTATTTTGTCACCAATGTCATGCCCATGGGGCTGCGGGGCCTGATTGTCGCAGGTCTGCTTGCTGCGATAATGTCCACTATTGTCTCTGTTTTGAACAGTCTGGCCACTGTGACATTGAAGGACATATATCAGCGGGTGCTTGTGCCCAACAGGGAGGAAGGGCATTATCTGCTGGTGTCCAAACTGCTGACTTTCGCGTGGGGTATCATGGCAGTGATCTGCGGCGTGGGCATTGCAGTCATCTGCAGGAGATTTGATGTGCCGCTGATTGAGATATCCAACACATGCCTTGGCATATTCAGCGGTCTATTGCTGGGCATATTCGCCTTGGGGCTAATGAATTTCAGAGCCAATACGCTTTCGGTCATCATTGGCCTGATTGGCTCGGCGGTGGTGACATTCTATTTCGCCATCTTCCATTACCTGTTGAAGGCGCCCAGCGAGCGCATGAGTTTCTTCTGGTTTGCGGTACTGGCGCCGTTCACGGTGCTTATCATCGGCTCCATAGCCAGCGTTTTTGCAAAGCCCACGGAGAACCGTGATTTGGTGATTTGGGGCAATCGGCTAATCAAGCAGGGCATGAAAGAGGAATAAGGAGGCTTTTGATGAAAAAGGCGATTATAGGCTTATGGCTCTGCCTGACGTTCTGCTTGATGGCGGAGACGGCGAGTTTCAAGGATGACTTCAGCGGCTATTCCATGCTGTCGGGTGGCGAGCCAAATTGGGACATGCACAGCGGAAAATGGGAGTTCATAAACGGGACTGCTCGCCACACCGATATCATGTTCAACGGAGGGCTTTTGTTCCTGAAGGGAAAATCCTTCAGCGACTGCAACATCAAGGTGCGTTTCAAGCCAGAGGGCAATAAGCGTTTTGTGCGGGCAGGAGGCGTGGTCTTCAGAGCCAGGGACTGCTATAACTTCTACTGGATTCACTACGACTGCCAGCATTCCAAAATCTTTCTGGCAAAGCGGACCACAAACAGAATGTGGATTCCATTTGCGGAGAAACACAATGTCACTGTCACGCCCGATGTGTGGCATACTGCGGAGGTTTCCGCCATTGGACCGAAGATCACGGCGAAACTGGACGGAATGCTTGTGCTGGAGGCTGAGGACAAGTCCTTCAAGGAGGGGCGCGTGGGACTGCGCTCTGGAATGGGAATTCTGAACTTTGATGACTTTGAGGTAACTGGAACACCGAGTGATGACGGAAAATTCGTAATGACGTACGAGAAGAGTGAGGATGTTAAGACACCCCGCATTCAGGTGCCGAGGGTGCTTTCCTCTGTAAAAGGCGGCTATTTTCCCGTCATGGTGCATTTGGGTGGCCAGAAGTTAGGGGCCATCATTCGCGCCAATGCAGGGCATGTGGGAATCAGTGGGCGCTTGGACTGGATTCACAGCGAAGACGGAGGAAAGACCTGGAGCAAGCCCACCGTGCTGGTTGACAGCAAATGGGATGACCGCAATCCAGCGGCGTATGTGACACGTGATGGCAAGGTTGTGGTCATTTATTCAGAGGCCAGCACATACGACGCCAATGGGAACTTCATCCGCGAGGCTGGAACCTACGACCTCTTTCTCGTGGAATCTGCAGACGGTGGCAAAACCTGGAGTCCAAAGAGGCCGATTACATTCAAGGATTTTGCAAATAACAGTGTCTATGGTCAGGGAATCATTCTCAGCAACGGTGACATTCTGGTGCCCTGGTACTGGAAGGGCGGCGGTTTCATACGCTCAACCGATGGCGGCAAGACCTGGCAGCCGCCCCAGCGCATAGCTTCCTGTAGCGAGGTGGCCTTTGTGGAAACTGCGCCAAACGAGTTGCTGGCGATTGCCCGTAGTTCCGAGGGATGCCACACATCCCGCTCTTTGGACAATGGAAAGACTTGGAGCGCATTGAAGAAACTGACTGTTAAGGGCATACATCCCGCAACCGTCATCAAACTTAAGAACGGAAAATTGTTGGCGGCATTTGGCAGCCGCATTCGTCCTTATGGCATCAAGGTTGCCACAAGCGGCGATAATGGGGAGACCTGGCCGGAGGAAAATATGGCCTTTATCTCCTGGGACTGTGGAAACACGGACTGTGGCTATCCTTCTGCGGTGCAGTTGGAGGACGGAAGCGTGGCCATCATCAGTTATGCCGTGGGAAGTCCCTTGCATCCCTTTGCAATCCATTCGCAATGTGCCATCCTTTCACCTGAGATTTTAGATAAATTGTCCAAATAATCATCTTCAAGAAAGACTAAGGAGAAACGGCTTATGAAGAAGAAAACATTCACACTCATCGAATTGCTGGTTGTCATCGCGATTATCGCGATATTGGCGGCCATGCTTCTGCCTGCTTTGAGCAAGGCTCGCGAAAAGGCCCGCAGCATCAACTGCGTGGCAAACCTCAAGCAAATCGGACTTAACACTGGCGTTTATGCCAACGATTCAGATGACTTTATCCCCTACACGGACAACCAAAGCACCTGGTGCTATCTTGCCACTGACGTGATCCGCGGAAATGGTAAGTACAATGGCTTTGGTCGCCTCTATGAGAGTCGCTATATAGATGCAGGAACGCTCAAAGTCTTCTATTGTCCCAATGCCATGGGGTCAGAACTTACGGGTGATTATTACAGTTCCACTGGATTCGGGCACAATCCGCTGCCTAGCACCACAGGTACAATGGGATACCTGGCTC
>JAFSTJ010000666.1 GCA_017450525.1 Victivallales bacterium
AATCTGTGTTAATCTGTGTTAATCTGTGGATAAAAAATAAATGATAAATAGAAGGAGCAATCATGTACAAGATGGCTGATACGAGTTGGATGCAAGGCAGTTTTGGCCTTAGTTTCCATTGGACAACAGGGACAATGTGCCAGAATGGCGAGCATTTGCCATACGATGAGGCGGTGCGGCGCTTTGATGTGCAGAAGCTGGCCGATGCGCTTTCCTCTGTGGATGCAAAGCACTGCATTTTCACCCTGACGCACGCTAAGCAGTACCTGGCATTCCCAAACAAGGTGCTGGAAAATCTGCTGCCTGGGCGTACCACGAAAAGGGACCTGATTGGCGAGATTATAGAGGAACTTGCGTCCCGTGACATCAGGTTCATTGCATATTACAATCATTCATGCAATATGGGCGATGACCCAGAATGGGAGAGGGTAAGCGGATACTCAGGCGGCAAAAACGGCGGCCTTGACAAGTTCGCAAGGAACATACTGGACATTGTGTCATTCACTGCTGAGCGCTATGGTAAGGGGCTTTCCGCATGGTGGTTTGACAGCGGCTATTCCATCGACCCGAAGGGGCCTAGGCAAACCATCAATTGCGATATGCAGGACTGGCAATTCCCCTGGGAGGAACTGAACATGGCGGCAAAGCGCGGCAACAAGGAATGCGCCGTGACGTTCAGCGCTGGTGTTGGGCGCTCCCATTTGTATTCCACATGGCAGGATTACTATGCAGGCGAGACTGTGGAACTGGACCAGGCATTCGCGCCGAAGGAACTTGAGATGCAGGACCACAGGTGGATTACTGTGGACAACAGAATGTGGGTCTATAACGAGCATAGCCTGCCGCCTGAATTTGCCACGCTGCGCTTCCCCGCGAAGGACTTCATTGACTTCAAGCACAAGCATCAAGCTGAAGGCAGGATGGTGACTTTCAATGTGAACATTGACCAGCTTGCCAATGTAAATCCAAGGTTAATTGAGATAAAAGGTTAAGGAGTAGATTTATGAAAAAGGGCGATATTGCACCTGATTTTACTTTGCAGGACAAGGACGGAAAGGAGTTCACGCTCTCCAGTTTCAGAGGGCGCAAGGTTGTGCTGTATTTTTATCCAAAGGACAACACGCCAGGCTGTACGCGCCAGGCTGTGGCGTTCGCGGAGAACTTTGCCGAGTTCGAGAAGCGTGGCATGGTGGTGATTGGCATAAGCAAGGACAGTGTGGCATCCCATGTTAAGTTCGCCGAAAAGTACAACCTGCCGTTCATACTGTTGTCCGACCCTGAATTGAAGGCAATCCAGGCTTATGGCGTATGGCAGGAGAAGAAACTGTATGGCAAGCCCTCCATGGGCGTGGTGCGCACCACTTTTATAATCGGCGAGGACGGCACCATACTTGAAGTCATGCCCAAGGTGAAACCCGACACAAATGCAGCCGACATTCTGGCAAAGTACTGAACTTGGCAAATCTCGGCATAATACAACTCTTGAATTTGACTTTTAGGATGTGCTATAAAAAACTTAATAAAGTAAGTTTCATTCTATTTTATGCCTTGCTTTTGGGGCTTCCTGGCACATTTGCATTAGGTGCGGTTGAACAGGGACAGGCAAGACCAGGAAGAATTGAAAACAAAGAGAGGCAAAATGCTATGAATTGCAGATTTGCAATACCTGTGGTGTTATCTTCACAAACCTCGGACTTGCAACGCATACTCGAGGACCTGCGTCTTGCGAAGGCAAGCCGTGTATGGCTAGCAACAGGCATATACAATGACAAGGAAAAACAGGCGAAGGTTTTCTCCAAACTTAAGGATTACATTGCATTCTTCAAGGGTAATGGCATTGAAACTGGAGTCTGGTTCTGGGCATTCCAGGTGCAAGGGAATAAAACATTCACGCATATCCATAGTTTCGAGGGAACTAGTCCTGCGGAAATATGCCCGCTCGATACTGGCTTCAGGGCATTTATGCAGGATGCAATCAGGGCTATTGCTGCCATGGAACCCGATTTGATAATGTTTGATGACGATTTCAGTCTCTATCATTCAGGCACGGGATGCATTTGCAGGCATCACCTTGAGCGGGTGTCAAAAGAGTTAGGCGAGCAGGTTTTGGAGGAGGGGCTTTTCCAAAGGGCGTTTGGTGGTGGGCCGAACAAATTGCGAAATGCGCTTATCAAGTCCTGGGGCGACAGCCTTAGAGAGCATGCGATTGCAATGCGACAGGCGCTTGACAGCGTCAATCCGAATATCCGCATGGGATTGTGTCTATGCTTGAATTCATACGATGCCGATGGTGTGGCGCCTGGCGAACTGGCAACGCTGCTTGCAGGCAAGACCAGGCCATTCCTCCGTCAGATTGGAGCACCATACTGGGCGGCTTCTTGGCGTGACAGGCCATATCTTGAAGAAATTGTGGAATATGAACGCTGGCAGCAATCGCAAAACGCCAACAAGAACATCGAAATATGGGCTGAAGGCGATGTTTATCCGCGCCCGCGCTACAAGTCACCTGCCTCGTATCTGGAAATATTCTGTACCGCATTGATGGCTTCTGGTGGTTTTGACGGCATGATTAAATATATGTTTGACTACACATCATCTGCTGATTATGAGCGTGGTTATCTGGAGCGCCATGTCAGGAATCTGCCAGTTTACGAGAAGATAGGCCAGTGGTTCGGCAATGCCGAGGGCAGGGGAATACGAGTGTATTTCAATTCGTGCAAACTCAAGGACACTGATTTTACGGGGCTGCCAGTTGAACCATATTTCATCAACAAGAAGGCGAGTTACTCCCAGGCGGCGGAAGCCCTAGCCTGCAATTCAATTCCCACGGTTTACTCGGGAGTGGGCAATGTGGGCATTGTCTTTTGGGAAAGTGCACGTAATTTGCCTGAAGAGGCGTTTTCCAAGCCTATGATTCTTGACATTGCCGCCGCCAAAATCCTTGCGGAAAAGGGAATTGAGGTTGGCATTTCCAGTTTCGGCGAGTTTTTCAAACCGAATAAAATGCTCTTCCCTGATGGAGAGAGGGTGGCTTTGATTAACAAAAAGGCCTCTTCTGTTAAAATCGAAGTTTCCAGTAAGGCCAGAATATGCAGCACATTTGAAGATGGCTGCGTCGCAAGTTTTTCATACAAAAATCAGGCTGGCCAGGCATTCCTGATCTTCAATTTCCACTCTGGAATATGCGTCGGTGATTTCTGGAGAAACTATAGGTTCGCCAAGACGATTGTTGAATTTTGCACACGGAACAATGCGGAACTGCCAGTTTACGCTTTTGGCAATCCTGACCTGTATGTTATTTGCAAGGATGACGGAATGCACAGAAGCATAGGTATGTGGAATTGCTTTGCCGATGAAGTCAATGAGGCTGTCCTGCATCTCGACAGGGATGTTGCTGAAATAGAATGCCTTAACTGCAATGCCCGAATCTTAGACGGCAGAACAATAAAACTTGATCACCTGTCGGCGTATGACTTTGCCTTCATAAGGGCAAAGTTTAAATGAGGTGCCAGTACTTAAGAGTTGTTATTTATATATGTCCAAGGTGAAATACCTTGCTAAACTCTGCGGAAAGTCCTTAAAAAACATAGATTCCGCAGAGTTTCAAGACATGCCCAAGGTGAAATGCCTTGTTAAACTCTGCGGAAAGTCCTTAAAAAACATAGATTCCGCAGAGTTTATGGGGTTAAAAGGAATAAGATAGACGGTGTTTTTACCACATGATTTTCAACGTCAGAGCTTCGTAGCAGTGCAACGTTGTGCTGATTGAAAGTACATTGTCCTCGTATGAGAATGGCATATCCTGCCAGCTGCCATCTGGTGTCAGTTGCAGCACTTGGCTGGGGCGGGCATGCGCCGTGAGATCAAGCCTTTCTAGTGCATCATAATTAAGGTTGAACAGCATGAGCAGGTCATAGTTGTTGCCTTTGCGCCGCAGTGCGCAGATATCCTGTTCATTAAGGGCAATTCCTGGGATTATGGAGCCATTAAGTTGATGGAGCAATGACACCAACCAGTCCTTTCTTTGGGGATTAATTTGTGAGAAACTGTAGTTTGTATGGTAGCTGGTGGTTAGTATAATGCCACCAAGGCTGTTCTTGAAGAGAACGGTTCCTGGCGCCACATCCTCCCGTTTGCCTGACTGATTGAATGGCTCGTATGCAAGCATGGACAGCACTGCCGCAGAAGATGACTTTATCTTGAAATGGGGTGTACCCTTTACGGTCACAGGAAGAAATTGCCCATTTCCGCAGACATATTCCCTGTTGAAGAGAAATTGCTCATCCGTCGCCTCAAGGCCGATGAAGTCTCCATAGCCGCGTTTGGATAATTCAATGGCTGCGGCTCCATCCACCAGCAGTTTTCCTGCAAGCAGAATGCGCAGTTCATCATCTGTGAGGCGCTGCACGGTTGTGCGTCCAGCAATGGCGTGGATGCCACTGTATTTGCCAGGGTAAGAGCATTGGAATGGAATGCCGAAAAGGCCCAAGACCTTTTCTCCCCAGTTGTCATTCTCCAGAAATGCCTCTCGTGTATTTTTTGCAAGATGCCATTGCGGGAAGTTGCTGTGCAGCGGGATGGCAACGCCCTCCATGACGGTATTTGTCGCTTCTTCAGCCAATGTGCGGTAATATCCCTTGTTCCTGGCCAGTATGTCAACGTAGTTTTTTGATATGGGCTTCCCCAATTTGTTGGCGTTGACGAACCAGAGCTTAGCGCCATTGAGCCCATTCATGATGCTGCTGCACAGCTTCGCATGGAAACTGGTGGCTGAACGGCTGTAGAGATGGTGGGGAAATGTGTCCGCCTCGTCCAGCACGATTGGAATGTCGGCGTGTGCCTGGCGCTGTTGCTGTGTCCGCAGAATGGTGGCTGGAAAAGACTTGGGGCTGCCTTCCAGATAATCGGCATTCGCCATCCTGAAAAATGGCGTATGTTTTCCTGCAATGCATTTTGCGGCCTCGCCGCAGAAGCGCAGTTCCTCGCCAGCGCAGCAGGTGCCTGCGGGAATATCAGGATCCACGCTGTCTATGCATTCCCTGATGAAGCGCAGAAGCCCATTTACGGTGTCCCTCTGCAACTGTTGGAATGTGTCGTATATTGCCTGCCCAGGCATGGAGGAACTCACCTTTTCGCGCAGTTGGTCTGAAGTGAAGTCCGTCTTGAAGCGGCGGTTGAATTCGGCGATGTGCAGGGGGCAGAAGCATTCAGGGCGGTGTGAGAATGCCCTTATGTCGTCATCAGTGAGAAATAGGCAAGGCCTCTCCTTTGCCAGTGATGTGACCACAGTCTTAATGTATTCCCTGAAACGCTGGTCAAAGGGACAGTATCGCACAGCCTGCCCATCGCTGTTGATGGTGCGTGTCCAATTCTCCTCGTTCTTGTCAGTGCGTGGCCAGTGTCCCAGGATGCTTTGCAGCAGCACTCCCAGCATCACGTCTGTTCCTTCCAGCTCTGCCTTGAGGCGCCTGTATGAGGCGATGTATTTTTCTGCCTTTTCAGATGCAGGGAGACCTTCTGGATGCATTGAGAGTGAATACAGCACAATGCGGTTTCCCGTAAGGCGCGTGTATTCCACCATCTGCTGCGCCAGTTCCTTTTCTCCGCCATAAGAGAATGGCGCTATGTTCAGGAATAGAAGATGTTCTTTCTGCATAATCATCTGTAGTTGAAGAAGCTAGGTTTCTTTAACTTCAAAACTTATTTATCTACGGATTATCGCAGATTAACACAGATTGAGTTTATGAAATTAGTTTTGAAGTTTTTTATGGAGAATACTCGTCAAATTGTCATCATCATTGGCAGGGCCTTGATGCGGCCAGTCGGTGGCAGACTCAATCCTAGGATTGCCAGTTCAGACATGGTAGGATTTGCAGCTGGGATTATGCGCTGCCTTACATGACCGCCAATGCAAGCCTGAAAGTCAGCCTGTTTCCCGTCTAGTGAGAAGTCTGTTTTTATCCAGCCATTTTCGCCTTTGACTTCCAAGGTCATTCCCAGTTTGCTTTCAAGGGCAGGCTCAAAGAATTGCGCATCAATCCATAAGGCTATATCCATCACGCGCAATGCATCAAATCTTCCCTCGATTGCGCTGGAGTTCATGGTAAGTTCTTTTCCCAGGCAGCCTGTATCGACGATTTCCTTTATTGCTGCTACTGCTGGGATGTAACGCCAGCTTCCCAGAATGACCACTGGCGTCTGATTTCTATGGCTTGCCCCAGAGAAGCAAAATATGTCCTCGAAGTTGCTCTCATCAACGCCGCGTAATGCCGTGGCTACGCGTTTGCGTATCGCTTTGTTGAGCAGCTCAACTGCACCAGGCATATTGACGTCAATGAAAATCAGCCTTGGCTTTTCCTCTGGCAAAACACAGGCCTCGCATTCCACTGCGCCAGGTATAATCCTGCCGCAACCATAACTAATAATATCAGGCATCTTCTTAATAAAACTACTTGAAAACTTTTAAGGAACCAAAGTTACCGATTAGAAAAGAGGTGATTGCAAAACTCTTGGTGGAACTTGCCTTTTCCGCTGGCTGTCGCCAGCGGCACCCGACAGTTTGCAGCTTGGCGCGATAGTTTTGCAATCACCTTGTTACTGTCTTTTTTCTCCACCTAAGCAACTACATCAATACATTACTCGGGGATAGA
>JAFSTJ010000667.1 GCA_017450525.1 Victivallales bacterium
CTACGACACATTGCGGCACAGGCGAGCGGCAAGTTTTAACGAGCACATGGATGAGCAGTCCGGCGTAGATGCCGCGGCAGATCGGGCCTTTATTGATGAGTTCGAGGCGTGGGATGCGGAGGCTCGGATCGCCCGTGAGGCGTATCTGGCCCGACAGATTACCGTGGAAGAGTTCCTGCGACGTGTCGGTTACGACGGAGAGGTGAACTCAGCCAGATTGGAAGAATCTGACGAGGGACAATGGCGCAAATGTGTTGAGAGGGAGCTCAACTTTGATCCCTGGATGGAGTATTCCAACATGATGACCTTTGACCTGGCGGCGGAGCTCCCGCGGTGGGAGATCATTCCTGCAACGGAGCGGGTGAGAAATGCTCAGGGCGAGCATCGCAGTTTGCGGGATCGATACGGGGAGAGATAGACAATGGGCTGCCAACGGATTTGCCGCCCTCGCCTTTGGGCTATCTTTGTTTACAGCTTTGCAGTTATTGTTTCGTTTCGCCCGTAGAGATTTTTGTTGTATGTATTGTTGAAATATGCTATATTTCTAATGGGATACTTTACAAAGCGGATTTTAGAGGGGTGGTTTCAATGAGTACACTACAAGCGCTTTTTGAGAAGATGGGTATTGCGCTATACCAGAACGAGAGCTTTAATCTGGATGTGTACTATCAGGAACCTTATCAGGATGATGATCCGGAGATAGAAGATTCTTATGACATGGCAAAACCGTTTGAAACTAACCAGGATAAAAAGAAACGAAGAATCGAATACGATTATGAACCTTACTCTAACTATGCCTATTTCATGGATGGAACGCGCAAAACATACAAAATAGGAGATATTGTTATCAACAAAAAGAAGATATTCCCTGTGGTCGCTGCACAGACAAGAGCGGGATGTACGGTTCGAGATGAGCAAGGCAAAATACATAAGTATACGCTGAAAGAAAAAAACCTGCTCTTAGTGAGTAGCGCCATGCCGGATGATGACTTTGACGATCTACGGATAAGGATAAAACGTACCCAACTGGCGGATGAACTTCACTTGGATGTGGTTACATACAAGTATGATCGAATGAAGGATTTAGCACCAACCAACGCAGCTATTGCAAAAGCGAACAGCTTGATCAAATGTCTTTTTATGATGAGGATTGATTATGATTCATTTCATCTGCTATCCCAAATGCACCACCTGCCAGAAGGCGCACAGATGGCTGGATGCAAACGGCGTTGCCTACGACGAGCGCCATATCAAAGATAACAACCCGACTACTGATGAGCTAAAGAAGTGGCATAAGCAGAGCGGCCTGCCGCTCAAAAGGTTCTTCAACACAAGCGGCCTGCAATACAAGGCGCTGAACCTGAAAGAAAAGCTCCCCGCCATGAGCGAGGAGGAACAGTTTAAGCTGCTTGCTTCGGACGGGATGCTGGTCAAGCGTCCATTGCTGATCGGAGACGATTTCGTGCTGGTGGGCTTCAAAGAGGGCGAGTGGCAAGCGCGGCTGCTGTGAGGTTTGATATGGATTTTTCGTATTGCAAGCTGGAAATTTTCATCCCTGAAACGAACCTGGAAGCGCTTCAACGCGCTTTGCAGGAAGTCGACGCCGGTCACATCGGGAACGATGATTGCTGCCTGTCATACAGCCAGGTCGTGGGCTGCTGGCGGCCATTGGCGGGGACGAATCCCTACCTCGGCAGCGTCGGCGAGATCAGCCGCGAGCCGGAACTGAAGGTGGAGGTAACCGTCCGCGCCGAGCGTGTGGACGAGACCATCGCCGCAATCAAGCGAGTCCAC
>JAFSTJ010000668.1 GCA_017450525.1 Victivallales bacterium
ACATGGCGCACATTGCAGGACTTGTGGCCGCTGGCGAACATCCCAGCCCAGTACCGTATTGCGACATTGTGACAACAACCACCCACAAGACACTGCGCGGACCAAGAGGCGGTCTTATCCTCATGAAGGAAAAATACGCCAAGAAGGTGAACTCCCAGGTGTTCCCTGGAATGCAGGGTGGTCCTCTTATGCATACAATCGCGGCCAAGGCGGTTTGCTTCGGCGAGGCGCTGCGTCCTGAATTCAAGACATACCAGCATCAGATACGCTTGAATGCGGCGGCTATGGCTGATGAACTGGCGAAGCAGGGCTTCCGCATAGTGTCAGGCGGTACGGACAATCATCTGATGCTGGTGGACATGCGTCCAAAGCACACCACTGGCAAGGTGGCGGCTACTGCGCTGGACTTTGCGGACATCACAGTGAACATGAATATGATACCCTTCGATCCCGAGAAGCCATCAGTGACAAGTGGCCTGCGCATTGGAACGCCAGCCATGACTACACGCGGCATGAAGGAAGAGGAGGCACGCCAGATTGCCAGGCTTATCACTCGCGTCATCGAGAACATCGGCGACGAGAAGGTGTATGCCGAAGTGGCGGAGCAGGTGCATGCGCTGACGGATCGTTTCCCGATGCCGCAGTTCCTGCCTTCATGGCTCTAAACAACGGGGAAGAACATGCCGTATGTGACTGTATTGCAGGATGAGGAAGGCGGGTACGACACTACGCCTACCTACTTGTTCGACCAGGCGGAGCAGTATCGCGAAAATCCCCATGAGGCTGCGATGACATGGTTTGCCCAGGCGCATTATGGCCTGGGTGTGAACTTTGGCGTGCATTCCCTTATGGGGCGCGCGCATGACGTGATGAAGACCGAGGGCATAAAGCACGAGGACTACAAGCGTCTCCAGCAGTCGTTCAAGGCGGAGCATTTCGATGCCAACGACCTGGTGGAGTTCGCCATTGCCAATGGTATGCGCTATGTCGATTTCACCGTGCGTGGTGCGGATGGTTTCTGCCTCTACAATTCTGCCATTTGCGGCTTCAATTGTGCAACTTCGCCAGCGAAAAGGGATTTGCTGGGGGAACTGGCCTCTGTTTGCGAATACCATGGCATTGGCCTGTGCTTGACATATTGCCATGGCATGGACTGGAGCCACCCTCATTCGCCCGAGACATTGGTGGATGAGGAGGAGGGCATACAGGAATATCTGGATTACGCAGCAGGGCAACTTAGGGAGTTGCTTACGCAGTATGGTCCCATTGCTGCGGTTTGTCTGGAGGGCATAGAGCATCTTGGCAAGCCTGGCTATGATCAGGCGGTGTGCGAGGATCTATACAGCATGATACGGCATTACCAGCCCCAGACCTTGATTGCGTACCAGCATGGCGCGACTGGCGGCGAGGATTTCTTCTTTGTGGAAAACGAAGAGCAGCGAGATGCCAAGGCAGGAAAGATTGCGCAGATGAGGGTGCTTCTGTCTCCTGGGCGTTTTAGTTACGACCCCGAATTGGCTGGCAGGCATTTGAAAGAGCAGGATGTTATGGACAAACTCAGGGCGGCGGACAAGCAGAGCTGCTGCCTGCAGGTGTCAACCTGCCTGATGCCTGACGGTTCACTGGATTTGGAAGATGTGAATACCCTCCTTTCCGTTGGGCAGTATATAGAGAAACACGGATTCCCAAGATAGGGGCGATCACGGCGTGAGAAATATTGGAGCACGGGGCTTTTAGCCCCGCGTAATAATTAGGAGACCTTATGGACAACAACTTTGGACAAGAAGGTGGCTCGATGCCTCGCTTGAGGCCCTTGGAGGAGAGTGCCTCTTCTGGGAACGGCAATACAACCAACAACTATTATTACCAGCAGGCACCACAGCCTCCAAAGAAGGGTGGCTTCTTTAAGAGTTTGTTTGTTTTTTTTCTTGTCGTGTTCCTGATATTTGCATTTTTTGGTGGATTGATAATATTGGGGATATTTGGCATTGTAGCCATTACTGCAAGTTTGGAGGATCTTGACACCAAATCCGAAAAGAAGGTCGTGGAAACTGTGCGTATTGCAGGCGACGAGGAGAATAAAGTTGCAGTGATTGATGTAAAGGGCATTATTGCCAGGAGCAAGATGTCTGGCGTGGCCTGTTCCGAGAAAATCGTGGATTTGATAGACTACGTCATGGAAAAAAAGGAAAATTATTGCGCACTGATAATAGACATGGACACGCCTGGTGGAGAGGTTATCGCCGCCGATGAAATATACGGCGCATTGCGCAAACTGAAGAAGGAGGACGAGAATTTCCCTGTTGTCACTTGTATGCATTCCATGGGAGCCAGCGGCGGCTACTATGTGGCAGCGGCAACAGACTATATCATTGCCAACAGGATGACCTTCACAGGAAGCATCGGCGTCATTATGTCGTCATACAATATCAGCGACTTGATTGGCAAAATTGGTGTCAGCGAGCAGGTATTCCGCTCTGGCGACATGAAGGACATGATGAGTCCAACTCGTAAAATGACAGAAAAGGAACGCATTTATATGCAGAATATGATAAATGCCACGTTTAATGAATTTGCTGGCATAGTTGCGAATGGGCGTGAGGCATACAAGACTGCGGAGGATGTGAAGGCGGCACCCTTTGGCGATGGCCGTGTCTTGAGCGGTGCCGAGGCATTGGAATACAAGTTGGTGGATGAACTGGGCGGTTTTG
>JAFSTJ010000669.1 GCA_017450525.1 Victivallales bacterium
GGATTAAAAAACGGCCTTTCTAAGTCTATTGATTACTCCTTTTCAAAGTACGGTGTGACACAGATGTAATTCAAGACAGTCTCCTCTCCAGCCTGCGCTATCCTGTTGTTGAAGGACAGGGTTACGCTTGGAGCATTCGCGCGAAACACCACCTTGGTGCTGTTCACGCGGACCTTGTTAGCCTTTTCGTCCTGGGATGGCTTGCCCCTGGCTATGATACGCTTGTTGCTAAGTATCTCGCAGTTGTCCAGGCTGTATTCTATAGGCTGGCGCCTTGGATTGAAGGCATTGTCCTTGATGTCCTTGTAGTCTGCGGTGATGAAGCTGAGGAAATACGCCTTGCCTGGCACCAGCCCTGTCATGGTCTGCCTCAATTCGCCGTATGCCTCCGCCGTGCGGCTGAACACTGCCACATTGTCGCCAGTGCCCTTTGGCGCTCCATAGCGGTTCTGTACGCCTTTGCCATAGCCAGGCAGATTGTCCGTGCGAACAAGCTTATTGCCTTGCCAGTGTTCAAGCCCGTTTTCGAAGTCGGGATTCGCCAGATGCCCAGGCGCGTATGTGAAGCCATATTTTTTGCAAAGCCAGTCGGTGCGTCCCTCAATGGCATAGTGCTTCAGCAATGCGAATGCCCAGCGCACGCCTTCCTCATTGGCGTGGTGCACACCCCAGTAGCCAATGCCGCTCAAGCCGTCAAACTCCTTCTCCAGAGCCATCATGCGCACCAGCATTTCAAGGAAATACTTGAAATCCACATGGGGATAGATGTTCAGAGAAATGGAAGGGCTTTCGTTGAAGCAGCCTAGTATGGCGCTGTAGTTCTGACGGTAGCCTTCATCGCCCATCACCTGCCTGGCGACAATTGCATTCTGCCTCACGTTCTCCAGATACAATGCGGCTTCCTCCTCGGTGCGCTGCGTGTGCTTGTAGAGCTCCTGCATCAGGCGGCCATGCCCGTTTGAGGCATTCATCACCGCCGAGAATGCATTGGCGTTGGAGGGGATTGGCGTGCCTGTGATCCATACGTTCAGCACCCGCTTGTCTGGATTGGCGAAACGCCTGAACGCCCAGGCAAAGCGGTCTATGTTGCCAGGCTCGCTCAAGGTCAGCCCATCGAAGGAGACACCGTCATATTGCTTTCCTTGCAGACTTTTGTTGGCGTTAAGGTCCGCCAGGATCTCCTCCTGCTTCTTGTTTTTTATGAGGCAGTTGTTGAACCACCTGAGGCCCATCGCCCGCATCTCGTCGATGTTCGCTTGCACGGGAATGCCTCCATCTACTGTTGTCAGAGCAGGGAGCATGAAGCGTTTGGCGAAGTGCCAGTTGTAGCGCCCATTGCCGCCCCAGTCATTCAGGCCAATGGGGAACATGAGTATGTCTGGTATTGCTCTTACAATCAAATGCCCACCATTGCCTGTTGCCTCCAATGGTACTTCGCCTGGCTCCAGCAGCCTCACCGTCTCATGCCGCAGGCTTTTCTCTGTGATGACGGGTTGTCCATTAATAGTCACTGTAAAACACTCATCTGCCTTGTCTGGCTCGTATTTCAAATATAGCCAGCCATAGCGGGGATTGGGCACGGTAATCTGCCCTGAAATGCGGCCATTGTAAAGTTCTGTCACCAGGTTGTTCAGCTTTTTGGCGCCAGGCGCTTTAGGCAAATCGACTATGCGGAATGGAAACTCCGCATTGAAGAACCAGTGCTTACCTTCCTTATCCTGCAATTCAGCGTTAAGTATGCCTTCTTGGGCATCGCACAGCTCACGCAGGTCCAACGATGCAAAACGCCCCTTGAGCGGAACCTTGACAACCCGCTGCGGATTTGCCTTTGTATGAAACACAGCCACCAGCTTGTCCTCCGACAAGGGCAGTTTGCCAGACCACTGAAATCTGATGTTTTGTGTTTCTTTTGAGATATAATGCAGGTTCGCCAATGGAACAAGCACCTGCTCCAGATTGGTCATCGCCCTTTTTGACTTTGTCTGGGGCGACTGGGGGATGATCTTCGCATCCGCGATGTCCAGGGTGGCTGGTCCCTTCTTCAATTGAAACGATATGTAGTTGACGCCGTAGGTGGAGGTGAAATCCAGCGAGAATTTATTCCATTTGCCTGGCTCGCCCTCCAGTTTGAAATAGTTCTTGTCAGGCAGGCATAATATTACGACCTGCGCGTCGCCAGATTGAAGTGCGCCTTCCATGCGGAATTGGCATTCTATTTTGAATGTCTCGTTTTTGGGAAGTGTGCAATGCAGCTGTGAGAATGAGGCGGCACCGCCCAGGCTTTTGAGGCGGATGAAAGGACTGTTGTTTGGACCGCCTTTCGAATATGGAATGGGTGCCGCTCCCGCGTCGCTCTCGAACTTCCAGTAAAGCAGGCCTTCTCTGAAGTCCCCGTTGTGTAGTAGATTCACCTCCGCCGCACTGAGGCCAAGAAGCATCAGCAGCAGTATGAAAACGATGTGAATATTGCGAATCGGCATCCTTGCACTCCCATTTTTTTGCGCCAGCTATCTATATAGCTTGGGCAACAATGTAGTGCGCTTGCCATTTATGTCAATCGCAAATGTCGTTTTTAATTGCGCGGCCATTGGCCGCGCATCAGGAC
>JAFSTJ010000670.1 GCA_017450525.1 Victivallales bacterium
TGCGGCGGAGGCAAAACTCGTTTTGCCTCCGCCGCAAAAATGGAAATCTGCGCTGCTTCAGCGCCTCTGCAAAGCCATACGGAAATCTGTGGCAATCTGCACAAATCTGTGGATTAATGAAATCTCTGCGCCTCCGCGCCTCCGCGCCTCTGCGTTAAAGTGGGACCTGAATAGTTACACAACATTTATTTGAACACTACCATAATTTGACATGAAAAAACTGCTTTTTCTGATTGTGGCCGCGCTAGCCACAAGTCTGTTTGCACAGGAGGCTCCATTCAAGCTCACCAACGATGATAATATCCATCTGGAGTGGAGAGGCACACCCCTGATTCTAGGCGAAAACTTCAGTTATCTAAGCAAAGATGGCTTTGCCAACGGCGAAAAGCGGGAGGAGACCATAGACGGCTGCCGCGTGGTGAATCATTTTGGAGAAAAGGACAGGCTAGGCTGGCGCCGTGAACTGGCCTTCGTCAAGAACAACACCGAACTGGAAATCACATTCCAGATGAATGTGCCAGGTTATACTCCAGCGGCAAATGGCAAAGCCCAGGCATATACAGTGGAATTCAACTGGAAGGCTCTGGAAGGCTGGAAATACACTGCAATCATCGACCGCATCTCAAAGGCAAGCACATTGACTGGCGTGCTTTCGCCTGACAAAAACGGCAATAAAATAATTCTGGATGCCAAAGGCGAAGCACAGCGCATCAGGCAGATTGCCCTGGAAGCGCCTGATGGCTCCAGAAAACTGGTGATTGACTGCAGTCCCGAAGGCACAAACGATCCACGCAGCGACTATCCGCCAAATGGCCTGATGGGATTATGGGTAGTTTACCGCAAGGGCAACAGCCTTTTCATCAGCGTAGGCTATACCCCCAAATTCTACGGCGGCAGCAACACGGGCAAGATGGTCATCTACGAAGGCAGCGCGGAGGACTATGACAAGCGGCACGCCAACAGAAGTTACCGCTATTATTCCGAATTGCCACCAGACAGGCTCTACGCCCTGGCCGCAAAAAAAGTCGGCAAGATGTACAATGCAATCGGCACGACGCCATTCAGCGCAAAACTCAAGGCTGGATGGCTGCCTGGCAGCGAACTCAAGACCGAGGAATACAGGCCATCAGGCGCACTTTACAGCGCAGTCTCATCAGATAAAAACGCAGTTTTCCGCATGGATGGACTACGCAGCGGTATACATCTGCTCACATTCGGAATACCCGCCTTCGACAAGGCAAGGAATGGAATGGGCATATCCGTCAATGGCAAGCCCATTGTGCAGAAACTGAATCTGGAAAAGAGCACGGTCACTTTGGTGTCAGCTCCAGTTTGGATTGAAAACGGCAGGGCTGACATCAAATTCACGGGGCAATGGCAGGTGGCGACCATCGGCGACCAACTTCTCCAGGCCACGGCTGAGGACTTCTCATTCCGCAGGGGAATGTGGGTGAGCCACAAGGGACCGTCGCCAGCGGTGATATTCCAGAGCGAGCATTATCTGAACGAGCCCAAATACAACATTGACATCGAGAGTTATCCTCTGCCTGAACCTGGACAGGAAATGGTCGCCAAACGCAAGCAGCTGGAATATCCCACTGGCTATGCGGTCTTCGACGAAGGCAAGGACTGGCGACACGCCTCCCTGCTAGGCACATGGGGCACTGGCAATGGCGGCAGTTTCGCTGAATTCACGGAGCCAGGTGCACTGAAAAGAAGATTTGATGAATTGACCGCCGATGAAATTGACACCATCATCATCAGCGGCTTCCTTTCACGGCATACATACCCCATGCACCTCAAGCGCATTGAGAAAATGCTCACGGAAATCGTGGCGGAAGGGCACAAGCGAAACATGAAGTTCATCGACCACATTGACTTCTCGCTGCTATGGCAATGCGACAGTGGTTTCCGCGTGCTTACCGAGCGCATGGAGCAACTGCAGCACACCGTCAACACAGGCCTGCCAAACCGCGGCCTCTGCCCCACGAATCCATACACGCGCAAACGCTTTTTCAATGACATAATCCACCACATCAAGGCAACTGGCATTGACGGTCTGATGGCGGACGAGGTGGCTTTCCACAGCGAGAATTTCTGCGGCTGCTCCCATTGCAGAAAACAATTCACACAGGACACTGGCTGGGTCATGCCTGCGGACGAAAACAGCCCGCACATTATGAACAACAACTCCACCCTATGGCATGCCTGGATTGCCTGGCGCCAGAAGGCAATAGGCGACTTCTGGCTGGCGCTGCGCAATGAAGTGCGCAAGTTCAAGCCAGACTTTGTATTCATCGGCTACACCACCCACTATGGGATCTACTCAAACTGGGCCTCCTGTGCATTGGCCAGCAGCATGGACGCATACTCCAGGACCTACGACATGGTTGGCACTGAAATCATGACGCGCAACGGCTTTGCCAGTTACCGTGGCCTTGCCTGCATGCGCAAGATGAAGAACATGTTCCACAACGTGAATCACCAGCCCATATTCGGCCTGGTTTACAGTGACGCCCGTGATTGGGATGTCATGTATTTCGGCTGGGCAATGAACAACCTCAACGCGCAGACCACCTGGGAAATGAGCGGCATGCGCTGTCCTGAAGGCAAGCCCAACTACAGGTCATTCAATGTGAAGGCAGGCAACATGGACCGCAGGACAGCCGTCAGCCAGGCAAAGATTGCGGTATTGTTCTCCACAATGGGCCGCGACTGCTCAAAGCGTGCCTCCTCGGAGGTTGACATAATGGGCTTCTCGCAGGTCATGGTCGCCAACCATATCCCCCACGAATTCATCTACGAAGCGGGTCTCACAAAGGAAATCCTGGCAAATTACAAGGCATTGTTCATCAACAACGCAACTGCCATGAGCGAGGAGAATGTGAAGACAATACGTGACTATGTGGAGGCGGGAGGCATCGTCTATCTCTCCAACAATGCAGGCTATTTCAATGAGATTGCGGACAAGCCCAAAAAGTGGCTTGTGGGGCAAATGCTGCTGAATGGCTCTGACTACCTCAAGAGCGACGCAAGTAGAAAATACAGCGCAATACGCTGGAAGGACGGAAAGGAACTGGCTGTGCCTGGCCAATACCAGCCATACAAGTTTGCAAAGGGCTTGGGCACCCTGATGGATTTGGTGCTGGCCAACGGCAAGACCGTGCCTGGCCTCTACTACAACAAACTGGGCAAGGGATGTGTCTATTTCAGCCCTGCCATTTTAGCGCAGTCTTGCTGCGCATACGAGGTCACCAGCAAGGCAACCATGAAGTTCCAGGCCAATCCGTTGGCAGAGGAGAATGTGCTGCGCGTCATCAACACCGTGGCTGGCGACTTCAAGGTATGGCAGACTATCGACATACCCAGCCAGGTCATCACCTCCATCTACAAGACGCAGGAAGGCAACTTGGCGCTACATTTTCTAAACGCCACACGCTCCAACTACAAGAAGGGCGATGTAATACCCAGCGTGGCGCCAAAGGACGCCTTCGCTCCATTGGAAAAGCCCTTCTCATTCAAGGTGAAATACCCTGGCAAGAAA
>JAFSTJ010000671.1 GCA_017450525.1 Victivallales bacterium
AATCAATTATGAAAAAGACAATTACGGCCCTTGCCGTATTCCTTTGCATTTTAACAAGTTCACTTTTTGCGGCTTCCACGCCTCGTCTGCGCATTATTGCCACCACATTTCCCATCTATGACTGGACACGCCAGGTTTTGGGTGCGCAACTTGGAAGCGTTGAGTTGATTCAATTGCAGAACAATGGCGTTGATCTGCATAATTTCCAGCCAACTGTAAAGGACATGGCACGCATTGCGCAATGCGATCTGTTTCTGTATGTCGGTGGCGAATCCGATGAATGGGTGGAAAAGGCTCTTCGCAATCCAGAAAATCCACGTCGTCTGACTTTGAACATGATAAAGGCCCTGGGTAATGCCGTCAAGGAAGAAGAAGCCTTGGAGGGCATGGATGAGCATCACCACCACGGCAAGGAAGAGCACCACCACGGCAAGGATGAGCACCACCACCACGACAAGGATGAGCATCATGACGATGATGAGCACGAAATTGACGAGCATATATGGCTTTCACTTCGTTGCGCGGCAACATGTGTCAAGACAATAGCCAATAACCTTGCTGAACTGGACAAGGAGAACAAGGCGGAATACTTGGCAAACAGCCAGGCATACGTAGAGAAATTGCAGGCGCTTGACAGGCGTTACAAGGAGGCAATTGCCGTCACTCCATTGAAAACATTGGTGTTTGCCGACCGTTTCCCGTTCCGTTACATGTCCAGTGACTATGGGCTGAAATGCTATGCTGCCTTTTCAGGTTGTTCTGCTGAAACAGAGGCCAGTTTCAAGACCATCGCATTCCTGGCTGAAAAGGTGAATGAGTTCAAGTTGCCCGCAGTCATTGTCTTAGAGAAGGGAAATCGCAAAATTGCCCAGACTGTCATCCGCACATCAAAGAACAAAGGTGTTAGGATTCTGGAGATGGACTCTCTGCAATCCGCTGTTTCGGGCGATATTTTGAAAGGCAAGAGTTATCTTCATGCCATGGAGCATAATCTTGCCGTGCTGAAAACGGCTCTTGGCGGCAGTAATTGATTAAAGGAGGGGACGATGCACCTACTTGAATGCGATTCGGTTTCACTTGGTTATCCAGGCGGGCGTCTTTTGACAAGTGCCCTCAGTTTTACACTTGATGCGGGGCAATGCATTTGTGTTGTAGGAGAAAATGGCACAGGAAAGTCAACGCTCGTCAAGACCATTCTCCACCTGCAGGCTCCATTGGAAGGCGTAATTCGCCTTGGCGAGGGGATTAGGGCGCAGGATATAGGATACTTGCCGCAGGCAACTTCCATACCTGACGATTTCCCCGCCACCGTGCAGGAAGTCGTCCAATCAGGCTGCCTGGGAAGGAGGGGATGGCATCCTTTCATTGGCCGAACGGAAAAAGAGCAGGTGCATCGTCAACTCTCATGTTTGAAACTGACGGAATTGCGGAAGTGCAGTTTTCGCGAACTTTCTGGCGGACAACGGCAGCGTGTCTTGCTGGCAAGAGCCCTATGCGCAGCCAAGAATCTGCTGTTGCTTGACGAACCCGTGGCTGGACTTGACCCCGCCATCCAGGCGGAATTCTACCAGTTGCTACGGCATTTGTACGAGGATGATGGCATGGGCATCATTATGGTTTCCCACGACCTGCATGGTGTAATGGAATTGGCGACCCATGTCCTGCATCTTTCCACAAATTATTTCTTCGGTACAAAACAAGACTATTTGTCCAGTCCGCAGGGACTGAGTTTTACGGGAGGTTCAAGACAATGAGCATTTTACAAACGCTGGAATCCTATCTCCCTTTCTTCATTCCTTTGTATTCACCTGTTGTTCGGTCCATCAGGACACCCACCGTATGCCCTCCGCCATATACAATCAGAACAACCGCCTGATTGCCCTTTGCTCCTCCCTTCTTGGTGTCACGCTTGTTCTCAAGCGCTTTTCTCTGCTGGGAGATGGGCTTTCCCATGTGGCATTCGGTGCGCTTTCAGTTGCGACAATTCTGAAACTTGTCATTCCCATGTTATTTGTGTTGCCATTGACGGTCGTATGCGCTGTCTGCCTTCTTTGCGCCAGCAGCCAGTCGCGCATACGAGGAGATTCGTTCATCGCCATGTTGTCCGTCAGTTCCCTTGCCATAGGATATTTGCTGGTGAACGTATTTGCGTCATCAGCCAATGTGGCAGGCGATGTCTGCAGCACATTGTTTGGTTCGACCTCGATATTGACGCTTACCATCCAGGATGTATGGCTGTCCATAATACTTTCCTTGTGTGTTGTGGTCTTTTTCGTGCTGTTCTACGAACGCATATTTGCCGTGACATTTGATGAGACCTTTGCCCGCGCGACAGGAGTTCCAGTAGGCCTTTGCAATCTTATTCTTGCTATTGTAGTGGCTGTCATCATTGTTCTTGCAATGAACCTGGTTGGCTCGTTGCTGATATCTGCCTTGGTCGTATTTCCTGCGCTTTCTGCAATGCGCCTGTGCCGCAGTTTTCTTGGCGTCACAATTTGCGCGGCTGTGCTTTCTGTTTTATGTGCACTTGTTGGCATGCTGATTGCAATTGTGGCGGGAACACCAGTTGGCTCCACTATCGTCATGGTTGATCTGATTGCCTTTTTGCTTTCAGTTTTTGGCTCTGGATTAGTGAAAATCTTGTCCAGAAAGAAAATTGTCGCTCTTGTGCTTTTGTGCTCTGTCGCTTGTCTGCTGGTCGGATGTGGTGGGAAGAAGGAAAAGGCAACTGTTGACGAGGAGCCTAAAAAACAAAATGTCAAGATTGACCTTGATGTGACACAACTTAACAACATGATGGCATATACGCAGGTTTTCTACATGATACAGAAGCCGCAAGATTACGTGGGGCAGGTGATTAGAATGTCAGGCAAATGCACAGTCACCAGGAATCGTACGACACAGGAAAGGCATTTTAATTGCAACATCACAGACGCAAGTGGATGCTGCGCGACTATGATTCGTTTTTATTTAGCCGACAGTGTCAAGCGTCAGCCGAGAAGCGGTGAGGCAATAACAATTCGGGGACATTTCGTTTTGAAGGAAGAAGGTGGCAAGAGTATGGGCGTTCTTGAAGATACTGTCATTGAATAGACCCTCCTTTTCAACGCAGAGGCGCAGAGACGCAGAGGCGCAGAGTTTTTTTATCCACAGATTAACACAGATTGACACAGATTGAATGTGTTTTTGCCGAGGTCCTAAAGGACCGATGATTTCTTATTCAATTGACCGTACTTGAGGTTGATTATTCCACGCACAATGCTAAATTCGCCCAGTCGATTCAAATTATAAATCACCAAAACAAGGCAAAACAATCATGGCAGCAGATCTTCTCGCACCCTGGACCTATTACAAGCGTCCATTCCACATTTTCGGCAACCTGTATTTTGTGGGGTTTCAGCCTGCATCCACCCATATCATTGACACTGGGGAAGGACTGGTAATCATCGATCCAGGCTATCAGGAATTCCTCTACATGGTGCTAGAAAACATCCGCATACTGGGCTTTGACCCCAAGGACATCCGCTACATAGTGCATTCACATGCTCACTTGGACCATGCGGGTGCCACATTCGCACTAAAGCAACTTACTGGCGCAAAGACATTCATGGGTGAAAACGACTGCTCAATCGCCAATGGAGAACATCCTACGCTCACCTGCATTGGCAACAAGCACTACAACCATTTTGAGCCAGACCAGCACATCCATGACGGCGACCATATTCGCCTGGGCAATCTTGATATGGAATGCGTTGAAACTCCAGGACATACACTTGGCACTATCTCGTTCTTCTGGAACATAACACAGGATGGACGCACCCTTCGCGCGGGAATGATGGGCGGTGCTGGATTCAACACACTCGCATCCAAGTATATCCACGAACACCAGTTGGAAGCCGAAGACAGGAGAGGTCTGTACCAGAAAAGCATCTTGCGTTGCCGTAAGGAGCATGTGGATATCTTTGTCGGCAACCATGTAGGGCAAAATGACACCTTCGGCAAGCATGAGCGTATGGAAGCAGGTGACTCAGAGGCATTCCTGCACCCAGAGGATTGGCCGAATTTCCTGGACAACCTTCAGAAGCGTCTTGATGAAATAAACGTTAGCGACCCAATATAAAACTGTAACTTTTTGGGTTGTTATGTGTAAACAATACGAAGTCCTGAAAACGATTTTCACAAAAACTAATTTCGTTGGCTGGACTCCCATCCAAGAGTGGCGGGAAATGTCAACTTTGGCTACAAAAAACTCAAATGGGCAGTATATTACATGTTTTTAAAGGCAAAATAGGAATCCACTTGGGTTAGCCATTTGGAAATGGAAGCATGTTCGTGACATACGCAACACGATAGGAAAAAATTAAGATGAAGACAAGAGAGGATTACGACAGGTTTCTGGAAGAGGTAAGGAAGACGACAGGCATTGAGGCCTTGACGCCTGAGGATAGCGGGCTTGTATCTGTTCGTGTCCAGGACGAATTCAACTTGAACTTGCAGTTCATTGAGGCCACTGGAAAGATACTCTGCTTCGTCGAGGTTGCGGAATTGCCGAAGGACGCAGGACGCGATGTTTACCGTGAACTGCTTGCCGCAGGGCTTTTTGGCAAGGAGACTGCAGGTGGATACTTCGCCCTTGAACCAGACACGGAAATCGTCATTTACAACTATTTCTTCGATCTTGAAACTGTGGAATTGGACGTGGATGAATTTGTGTCCTCCATGGAGAAGATACTTCAACTTTGCGAATTCTGGACAGGACGACTGAAGGAACTCCTTGTTGGAGTTGAAGATTTTGGTGCCATTGCACCTGATACGCACATCCGTTTCCATCCATAAGACAAATATGCCACTTACTATTGATTCATTTAGAAACGTTGCGGCCTCCGCCTGGTTCACGTCCCGCGACATTGTCGTGCAAGGCCAAGGAGATCAGGCGACTGCCCGTCTGGGCAATTATTTCTTTTCCCATGGCAACAAGAGCAATGACGCCACGATGGTTGCCTTCAGGAGCGCACTGGAGCAGCAGTATGGCATCTTCGGTACAAATGCTTTTGACATGGTAGTCGGCGCCCGTGCACAATTGCACAAGTCACTCAGGGCCTCTGACGTAAAGGCGACGCTCTCAAAACTTGAGTCAGTCAAGATGAACCACTTCAAGGATGAGTTGTCACGCCAGTTGGACACCAGTCCGAAGTTCCGTGAACTGCCTGATGAACTGCGCCAAATGGTGCGCACCATCATCGCCGCCAATCCCACCAGCAGTTCACTTCAGGACTGCGCGACGCTGCCGGACCTGGCACGCAAGGCATCCGAAAGAATAGACGAGGCCATCCAGAATGCCAAGGACTTTGTGACGGAGAAGAAGAAAAATATATCGACCGAAGCGCAGGCACTTTCAGGGCGCAAGATGACGGAGACGGAGGCTAACGGCAATGAGGCAACTGGGCTTCGGAATCTCAAGACAGTCTTCAAGAAGGGCAGCACATCCGTTGAAGACCAAATCAAGCAGGGTAAACTGGGTTCTGGAATGCGCATCAATCGCTCCAGCACGCATCCAGTTCTGCTGGAGAAACTCAAGACCAATGGCGTGGAGCCTGGTTTCATATACCGCAACGACTGGTCGAAAGATGACACGCATGGTTACATGGCGGATATCAACTCGCCTGAAAGCAAGGATGCTCTTGAGAAACTCAAACAGAAGAGTCAGGCTCTGAATGATAAGTGCATGGGCAAGGATTTGCGAACGCAGATACTGATTGCAGGACGTGCACATCCCGCCGCGATGGCGGCTGCCTCGGAATTGGTCATAGAGCGGGCTCTTGGAGCACCCAATGCCGATGATACAAAGGAAATCCGCGCACTGCGAAAGGCACTCACGGAAAAACTCCCGCAAGATATTCGCTCACAACTTGAAGGGGCTGTTTCCGACCCAGTAAACAAGGCCATCCTCACCCTGGTGAAGAAGGACTTCTTCGTGGAGATTCGCGATGCAGTCATGAACATTGGACCTAAGAACACCGATGGCTCTGACAACTCACTTTACCAGGCTTCCTCTGTGTTTAAGCATTTCTCCGACAGGGGCATTGTGAAACTAGACTACAGTGAAGGCTCAAAGTTTTCCAAAGGGGACAGCGCACATGCAGGTACCTTTATGCGTCCCGAGCGCATCATTGTCGGGCGCAAGATGGGTCAACTCTATCGCTTCCAGACGCGCACCACTGCGGACAGCGCGTCATCTGGCGCTGTCACGGAGGCACTTGCCAACGACTTGACGCGCATTGCGGGCGTGCCTTCGCAGGAACTTGAAATCGTGAGAGGAAAGTATTCCGACGGGCATCCCAAAATCATGCTTTCAGCCAAATTTGCGACTGGCTACAAGGACATGGAGGCTGGCATGCTCAAGGACGGGCGTGTCGTCCCCCCGAAAGATGCACCGGCTGACCTTGAAATGGAGCCTCTTGGCAAATACAAGGCGTTTTTCCTTGTCACTGCGGACCGTGACGGCGTAGGTTCCCGCGGGCAGAACAAAGGCTTCATCAATGGCAAGTTCTTCGCCATTGACCCAGGACATTCCCTGGAGGGCAACGGCAAGTACCTTGATGTGTCCGATGATCTTTCCTTCAAGGATACATACGGGCGCAGCACAAAGCCACGCTTTAAGAATTTCTCTGTTTTCGATGATGACACTCGCTTTGCCAAGTTCTCTGGCATACTGGATTTGCGTGAGAAAGCCAAGGCAGGCGTATTCAAAAAATTGTTTGATGAGTACCTTGCGGCGTTCAGTACTAAGGAGGATGGGTTGGCGCCAGAGGAGTTGGAACTCAGGCAAAAGATAGTTGCTGACATTGAAAAGAAGCAGACCGAATTCAACGAATCGCTGGCAAAGGTGTTGAAGGTGGGCGGCATGCAGTTGGAACTGTACGATGCTCTGGAGGACGCTTCTCCAGCAGTCAAGCAGGGCGCAATTGAGAACCTTGCCAACCTTGAGAAACTGTTCTCGCCTACCACTTGGGTAAGCAAAAAAGGCCAGGTGGCGCTAAAGCACCTGGAGGTAATTCCAGATTCCCGTATCAAATGGAGCGCAGGCGTAGAGGGAGACAATATTGTTTATCATTGCGACAAGCGTCTTGATCCCAATGCATTGTCCATGCTAAAGGCATTTGCAGAAGCGGGCGGCGCGACGTTGGATACTGATGCCATGGGCGTGACGCGGCTTGTCGTGCCGAAGGGAAACGCCGAGAAGTTCTTTGCGGCCTTTACGGAAGATAAAGTCCAGCAGTTTACCCATCCAGAGGAATACCAGGCCAGGATGGAAGGCGGAGACGCTCTTAAGACTGCCAAGACATACCGTCCTGAGACTATTCAGCCCCAGGAAATAGATAAGCCGATGGATGCGTCTCAACTTCCAGACGAACTTGACGTTCCCGTCAATGGAGTGGTTGTGAAACTGCCCAAACTGCATTTTGAGGCTATGGCGACGAAGAAATCAAACGTTCCTCGTCCAATCAATATTGGCGAACTGCGGGCGATGCTGAACGCCAGAATCAACCGTGGCAACGAGATACTCCGTGCGGTTCTTTCTGGTAATCTTTCTCGCTTTGAGGCAACCACGGAAAACGCGGCTGCGCTGACGCTGGCCCTGCATGTGGCGGCGCTCAAGAAAGGCGAGTTCATGTATCGTGGTTCCTTCTCTGTTGCCGATCCTGACGGAAACATTGCCCGCTGGCTTGATTCAAATCCTGAAATCTACCAGCGCACCTCTACTCATGCGAAGCCTTACCAGGATATGAATGTGGATGGGCATCTGAACATGCCGCGCGGCCTTGACGTTCCCACTGGCATGGGAGGGCTTTTCAATGGAATGCGCACGTTCCATTACTTCACGATACCTGATACGGGACATCTTGAGGATGCAGGTGGCTCAGGTTCGAAACGGCGTATTTTCATAAAGTGCGAGACGTATGGAATCTTCTGCTCGACCGCGCATTTCCATCCCTTCAAGAAGGCGGATGCGCGTTCCGAAGGCATGAAAACACGCAGTTACCGCTTTGGCGATATCATTGAATCAATTCAGCATGGCGGATCGTTGCTAGTTTCCAAGTTCACGTCCAAGACAGCAAATGGCATCCGCAAGGAAAATCTTCCTGATGAAGTGGCGACAGCCCTCTACAATGCTGCGGACGCACTTAGAAAGGCTGGGTTCCCGCAGGTCGCGGACAGGGTGCAGAAAGGTGTATTTGAGGGCGGTGGCATAAAGATGTTCCTTGACAAACTTCAAAATGAATGCGCGGCACTTCCTGGAAATGAAGGCATACGCGCAATGGAAGCCATCGATGAGCAACTCGTTGAAATAAACAACACCATTGTCAAACTTAATGGCCGTATCGATGACCGAATGGGCAACGAGATCATGCTGGAAATCAAGGATATAATTTAACTATTGCTTGCCGGCCATTGTCAATTGCATGAAATTCTGTTTCATATAAATGACACAATTTTCCAGATGTTTCTGCGTTTATTTGGAAAAACACGTCAAGAAATATCTACCAAGCAGAGGAACATTCAATGAAGCAACTCTTACTGGCAATAACTTTGATTTCAGCCGTAGCCCTTATTGCACAGAATCTGGAATGCAAGGACGATGCGTGTACAATTTCACCATCGCAGACTGCAAGCAAGGCAGAAACATCCACGGTGCCGGACTACATTTGCCTGTCACCTGTCGCGGAAGTCAAGGTGGACCCTCTGCCACAGAAGGCGCGTTTGAATACGTTTGGCGGCAAGACCATTGCCATTGTTGGCGGCAGTTTCATGGCCTCCGTTACGCATCCCGAATTGAGGCGGCTGATTTTGGCAGAATATCCGACTGCCAAGGTCTATCTTCTTAATGAAATCGGCTCGGCTGGCCCCTATCCACGGCCAGGTGTCGTGCGTCGCGAGAAGGACGAGTTCCAGCGTAGATTGAGGGAGTTGCACGTGGATGCGGTAATCTCAGGCAATGGTGGCTGTGGGCTTTGCACCCCGAAGGAAACAGGGAGTTGCATTGCGGCAGAGGTTCTGGGCATCCCAGCTGTCATGATTGCCGCCCCTGGTTTCGTGAAGCAGGCGAAATCCACCGCTGCCACAGCAGGTATAAACATTCTGCGTGTGGCGGAATACCCTGGCTCCTTCGCCTCACACACAAGGCAGGAATTGCTGCAAAACACCCGCAAGGTACTCTGGCCCCAAATCAAGAAGGCATTGACCGAACCATTGCGTCAAGAGGAAAGCACAGTCAATCAGGCAGATGGAGCGGCACTTGACCTATCTGGCTCTTTCGAGGATATCCAGAGCATATTCCGTGATTCTGGTTGGACGGACGGTCTGCCAATAATCCCGCCGACGCAGAAGGCCGTGGCGGAATTTCTTAAGTTTACTGACTTGAAGCCAGACCATGTCATAGGTGCGATTCCACCAGCACAGCGTTCAGTCACGGTGCGGCACGTGGCGGTGAACGGTGTGATGGCTGGATGCCCGCCAGAGTTCATGCCCATTCTTCTTGCCTTTGCGCAGGCGATGAAGGACGGCAACTTCCGTCGCACGCTGGTCTCGACACATGCCTGGACAC
>JAFSTJ010000672.1 GCA_017450525.1 Victivallales bacterium
ATGGAAAATCTTTGGAGAATGGAACGCAAATGCCATCTGAATTGGATTTGCCATCCTTTGGTTCCACGATGAAGCTGTTCTCCTCCGCCTCAGAGAACTTCAGTTTCATGGAAACCCACTTTCCACTGTATGCCTTCTCATCAAACTGCATATTCCTGCCTGTTTCAAGCCATAGCGTATTGTCATCTGGCTTGCTAATGATTTCGCCAAAGGCAAATACTGCGATGCACATAAAATACAAAAAGACATTCTTCATAAGTTTTCCTCTATTGTTTTCTATTGAGGTAATTGCAAAACTCCTGGAAATGCATGCCTTTCCCGCTGGCTTTCGCCAGCGGCACTCGACAATTTGCGGCTTGATGCAATTGTAATGAAAAAACACAGATTTACAGCTTCATATAGTAGGTGGTATGCTGCATCTGAAGGGAGAACCCAGCCCTTTCGTATGCGCGGCGAGCAGGGGCATGGCCTTCATCCAAGCCAGTATGGACACAGACCACCTTCATGCCATTGGCACGGAAATGCTCCAGAACGGCTGCATACATGGCCTGGCCTATACCTTTTATGCCGCAGGTCTTGTCCGCCGCATTGTTGCATATTTCACCAACGCCATTCTCGCTCATCCTGAACAAAATGAAGCCAATGATGCGTCCATTGTCCTCACAGACAAAGATGTTGTCGGGTGTTTTTTGAGCAAAGTCCTGGATTTCCAGTCCCTTGTCCACATCGGCCCCTTTTGGATGAAGCACATTGAAGATATCGTCACCCAAAGTCTTGCGCTGAACACGGCGGATGGGTCGCCATGCCTCGTTGCCTAAAGCCATTATTGCAGGCAAATCCTCTTCCCTGTATTTGCGTATCTGCATAAATCACCTCTCCAAAACAGCGCCAAGCAATCCCACTATCACTTCGTTTGCAATGCCCCTGACCGTGAATGAGGACAATTCCTTTTTCGCCTTTAGCGGAATATGCAATACCATGCCGTGGCATCCGTCCGCAAAGTAGAAACATTCACATTCCTGCTGGACATTGGGCAGCAGGAAGTCATCAAAGTTGTAAGGATGCACCAATTGCTGCGTCTCGGTAGAACCATCCTTGTATTTCACAACAATTTCGCCATTCACGACACTGTTCTGCATTGCGTTGGTACCGCCGATTACAAAGCAGACCAGGTTTCTGGCGCAGCCCGACAACGGCACATTAATTTCCGTGGGGAAGTTGTCCCAGATAGAAGCGCAGGCAACATTTTTGCCTTTTGCAGGTGTCTTGAAAGACCATCCAGAAGGAAGATGGAAAATTCCCTTTGCCGTCTTGCGCAATGCATCATCATTTATTACAAGTTCATTGTGGCCGAAATGGTTCCACTCCCAGGCATAACGCCCACATTTTCGTGCGCCAATAGAATAGCCCTTGGGACGCGGAGACATAAAGTCCCTGGCATAAATCTTTGTAATCTCCGTGTTGAACGCCTTTGAGCAATCCACATATTCCAGTTTGCCGACTGGCACAGGGTGCTGCGGGCGCTCTTGCAGCTCTGTCAGCAAATCGGGGGCATTGCCCACGCGCTGTTCCGATGTGTACTGCAGGAGGCAGCATCCCGCCTTACGCGGAAGGGTAATGAGGTATGCGGGGCTCTGGCGTGACTTGTCCGCCCTGCCCTTTATTGCCTTGCCATTGCAAAGGACTTTCTTTGCGTCCCCTGGCAGATAGACCTTGATGTCACAATCCAGGTCAGTGAGTATCTTCAGGCATTTCTCCTTGCCCTTTGCCACAAAGGAGACAGACAAATCGTTGAGGCGCAGAGCCGCCTTGTCCCAAGCGTTGGGCAATTGGGGTTCAATGGTGATTTCATTTGATAGGCGGCTATAGCGTACGCCCCAAAGCCCTTCCACAATCAGCCTTAAGTATGTACTTGTGACGTCAGTAAAGTCCCAGTCGCCCTTGTCATTTGCGCCAGATGCAGCCAGCACATGCGATATTGCGCCAGGCCCTGCGCTCAATGCGAATGCGTCCAACAAGCCATCCAGAAGCTGCAATGCGCCTGCCGCATTTCTGTTGCGGAAATACGCCAGTGCCAGCGCCGCGTTCTCTGCGGGGAATATGCCGCAAGTGGAGTATTTTTTAGGCAGCCAGTTTGAAGAGTATGCCAGGCGCCCTTCCCTGTTGCGTGTAATCGCGCTGCGAATATACTTTTCCGTAAAGTCCAGCATACTTGCCATCTGCTTCGGCTCGGCAATTCCAGCCTCGGAGGCAAGGTAGATTGTAGACAATTCGGGCGATGGATGCAGCATCTTGTTTCCTATCGTGTCGATATACTCAGCAAAGACGCCTTCCTTCTTGAGCCAAAGTATCTTCTGCATTGCCTTGTAGATTTTGTCAGCCCTGGCCTGGAAGATTGCCGTGTCCCGTCCAATGGCCTTACCCAAACGCACCATCTCCACGTTTGCGGCATAGTTATAGCAACTGGCCTGTGCGCAGCCGCCACCATTGTAAACATGCCCATCGGAAATCCAGGTGTTGAGGAAACTCTGGTACAAACCGTCTCCATCAGGATCAAGGATACGTTCCTCCCAGGCAAGCAATTCAGCCAGGTCATCAAATATCTCCCTGCCCAGCTCCAGATCGCCTGTGCGTTCAAGGTAGTGGAATGTCATGTCGATGGCCACTTCCTGCATATCATAGATGTCATCGCTGTCCAGCAATGGGGTCAGCCTGCCGTTGGAGTTGGCAATGTGGTGGTACTGGGTGCCTTCATGGTCCAGGTCAGGGCGATCTGCCCCGTCATACCACACTTTTTCAGGCACATTGCTGCGCTGCATTGTCTTGAGATGCGCACGAATCGCGCCCTTCACCCTATCAAACCAACCTGCATCAGAGGCGCCATACCATCCGCGCCAGCCAAGGAACGGTGCATGATAGCCAACTGCGCCATGGTTGAAGGTTGGGGTGTGATACGAAGCATCCAATGCAATCTGCATATCCTGCACCGTGCCGTCCAGACGCCTGTCAGGCGATACGCTGACTATGCCCTGCCCTTTCTTGAGAATGCGGAGGCAAATGTCCCTGAGCATGGGATTACCCAGATATTTTTTCAGAGTTTCAGGCTTTTCATTTACCATTACGATGATTTCGCCCGAAAGTCTTTCGCCCGCCATGAGACGCCTGCTCATCTTTATTGCGGCTGGGACTCCCTCATGCGCAGTCAATGTCATCGCGGGCATTGCCTCCAGCGCAGCCTCAGCCGCATCCAGCTCCAGCGTGGCACCGAAGTTGTTTGCAACCAGGACAGTATTCTTCATCTTTGGATTGTAGAGTCTAGCAATTCCGCCTTTAAGCAGGCTTGCCTCGCAATCAACACAATCATCCTTGGACAGATCACGGCGGGCGGCCTCCAGATTGTCAAAGCGCCCGATAAAGCCAGTCATTCCGCTAAGCACGGCGCAGAATATAACCTGCGCATCCGCCAGAATATCATAACTGACGCAGAAGCCGTCATGCTCCTGCAATGGGAAAACCTGTATATTCACCTGGCATTCGGGGAAATAGTTTCCAAATTGCGTTGCCTCGTACTCCATATACCCATGATGCCAAGTGCTGAGCAAATCGCCGCAGTTATGGAACCATCGCGAGTAGTTGCCACCAAACTTGACGCCGGGTGTCAAGGCCAGGCCGCTTTGCAACACACCGCACTTTGCCTGGTAGCACCAGTTGTTAATCTTGTAGTCGCTCAAAGCCCCCATGAAAATGGGCGCATCCCCAGCGAAAGTAAAAAAACGGCGGGCCGAATCGTCATGATTATGCCCGCCATACAAAACACGATTGTACCTAAGATTTGAGCCAAAACAGTAAAGCCCACCCTCTTCATCCAGATGGTAACGTGCAATCTCTGCCATTAGAAAAGTCCCTTTTTTATTTATCCACAGATTTACACAGATTTACACAGATTATGTTTAATCATCTGTGATAATCGGCGCAAATCTGTGGATAAATGTAAATCTGTGGATTAATGTAGTTTACATTGCCGCAGCGACACGCTTCTTGAAGTCATCCCAACTGTCTGCCTCCAATATGCGGTGTGGACAGTTCTTGCCTGACCAGTCCTTGTGCATGCGCAGGCAATCCACGCCGAGGCCATGCTTCTTCAAAAGCCAGGCAGTGAAACGCACAGCATTCTCTTCAGAGCGCAGATACAAGTGATTCTCCTTGTCACGACATAGGCTACGGCATATCTCAATGGAAATGGACTTCATATTGCCGTCGCCTGTGCCGTCTCCAGCATGCCAGGCGTGTTGGTCATCGGGAATCAACTGCACAACCTCCTTCTCATCCACCGCATAATGGAATGAAACCGACACATTGTCCCGCCTGTTGTTGAGGTAGTTTCTTTCCTCCACGGCAGAAACACGGTTTGCGGTGTTGTGGATTGTGATGTACTTGAGTTCTGGCATTGGACCTGGTAGTTTTCTGCGCAAGTTATATGCGTTCCTGTCCAGCAACATCACACGCATGGGCACTCCATTGCAGCGATGGCCGCGCATTGCAAAAGTGGCGCAGCCAGAGCAGAACAATGCAATGCCCAATGCGACAAAGAGAATGCAGTACGCTGTCATCCGCGCCATGTCAGTCGTTGAAATGAGTGAATGGCTCCTGGATTGTGCTGGGGGCCTTTGCCTCGCATTCCTTCAAATGCGCCACGCCTTCGCGAATTTCCGCAGCGAATGTCTCCGTGCTGGTGTATGGTTCCTCGAAACTCATCCAGCCGTCGAAGCCCACTAGTTTCAATGCGAACATTACCTCCTCCCAGTCAATGCAACCCTTGTTAAGAGGCCTGCGCTCCCACTTGATGCCAGTCTTGCCATTGGGTTCGGTGATTTCCACGGGGAAGCGGTTCTTAACGTGGACGTATGCCATGTACGGTCCCATCAATTCAACTGCACCGCGTGGGCGTATGAAGCCTTCCATGAATGAATTGGTTACATCGTAGATGAAGCCGCAGTAGTCTGGCGAGAAACGACGCAACGCCAATACCGTCATTGGCGAGGCAAAGCAACTGGCACTATGCGTCTCAAGCAAGTAGCGCAAG
Organism: Victivallales bacterium; assembly: GCA_017450525.1. GTDB lineage: Bacteria > Verrucomicrobiota > Lentisphaeria > Oligosphaerales > Oligosphaeraceae > RGIG3456. Next base: position 5,084 of record JAFSTJ010000672.1, read on the forward strand.
CCGAATTGCCTGCCCATCTCCTCCAGATTCGCCAAGCCTTCAAGCGCACGGTCCATCAATGCAGGGAATGTTTCTGGCTGGTGCATTGTCTCGTCATAGTTGTAGCCAAACCATGGATGGGAAACGCGCAGCATCTTTGCGCCTGCGGAGGCCACTGCCTCAGACCAACGCAGCATGTCATCCTTGTGCCAAAGCTTGCCGCCGTTGATGAAACTAAATACCTCAAGCCCTGCGTCATTCGCCAACTGAGTTGCCTCCTTGGCATCAGCAGCGGCAGTCTCAACCTTGCCAAGGCCCCATTCAATGCCCTGCACTTCCGCCAGCAATGCCTGCTCTATGATTTCCTTTGGATTGTACTTGTTCTTCAAAAAGTTTGTGTTAACCGCATACTTCATTTGTTTTTCTCCTTGTTAATGGTTATTGCTAGAACCTTCTCAATTTACCTTTCAGCATAGCCACAAAGTCCAATGCCATTGGCCAGACTTGCTATTCTATCAACGCCCAAGCCCGTAATCTTGCTTACATTCTCAAAACTTAATTTCATGCGCAAAGCATTCAAAGCATTAACTTCACGCTCGGCTAAACGTCCTTCCGCACGTCCTTCCGCACGTCCTTCCGCACGTCCTTCCGCACGTCCTTCCGCACGTCCTTCCGCACGTCCTTCCGCA
>JAFSTJ010000673.1 GCA_017450525.1 Victivallales bacterium
CCAAAATATTCACGTCCTTTAGGCGCAGATATTCGGAGAGAGCAGCAACAAGACCCACCTTGTCAGGCCCTGAAGCAGTCACCACGTATGCATCCTGCACATCCTCTGGCTCAATCTTTGGAACGCTGCAGTCGCCCGTAAAAGGAATAACACCTATCTGCAAGTCCTTGGTCCCAAGGTTCTCACTAAATGCATTCCGTACACGCTCCACAGTCATTTCACTAGGGAAACGGGCAAGCAGAAGCATGGTGAAATAGCCTCTTAACACGGTCTGGCTGATGTCTTCCAGATTGCCGCCCAGATGCTTGACGGCACCAGTGACATCAGCGATTATGCCCACCCTGTCCTGGGCCATGACAGATATCATAAAGGGAATTGACATGATACTGTTTTACCTTCTCTTAATGACATTCCTGTCATAATCCAGCAAATCATTCATCCAAGCGGCGCCTGCTGGCACATTGCTTGCCAAGCAGAACTTGTTCCATACAGCACCGACTGGGAATGTCTTGAGTTCCTCAAGCAAAGCCAGCCTCATTGCGCCGTCATCCGCCTTTTCGTAGGATTCCAGCAAAACGCGAGGTTCCACCAGTGCGGCAAGAAGTCCCTTCTGTGCAGCGCGAGTTCCAATCACCCATGCGCCAATGCGATTTATGCTGGCGTCAAAGAAATCCAGCGCAATATCGATTTTATTCAGGAAACCGCCGCGCACAACCTGCTGGAACAAGTTGCGGATATCGTCATTGAGAATGACCACGTGGTCGCTGTCCCAACGGATGCCTCTGCTGACATGCAGAAGCAGCCTTTCCTTGAAGCACAGAATGGAGGAAATCTTGTCATGTATGGTTTCCGTGGGGTGGAAATGCCCCATGTCAAGGCAGAGATTTACATTCTTGTGTGTCATGGCATAGCCCATGTAGAATTCATGGGAGCCAACCACGTAGTCCTCCGAACCTAAGCCAAACAACTTGCATTCCACTGCATCGCGGCAGTATGCGCTGTCAATAGGTTCCGCAAAGATTTCGTCCAAGGAGGCAATCAGGCGCTTACGGGGTGAAAGCCTGTCGTATGGCTGGTCCTTTGCACCATCAGGAATCCAATGGTTCACCACGCATGGCGAGCCCTGGGCGCGTCCCATAGCCTCGGCAATGCGGCGGCATGCCTTGTCATGCTCCACCCAGAAACGGCGTATTTTCTCATCGCCACTGGAAAGCGTTGCCTGCGCCGCTAGAGGATGCCCGAAGAAAGTGGGGTTGAAGTCCAGGCAGATGCCTTGTTTCTTCGCCCATTCAATCCACTTTGCAAAATGTTCTGGCTTGATGGCATCCCTATCAACGGGCACGCCATTTGTCTCTGCATAAATCGCATGCAAGTTGAAACGCTTCTTGCCTGGGATCAAAGCAAGCGCTTTCTCTGCATCCTGGCGCAGCATGTCTGCATTGACAGCAGGACCTGGATAATTGCCAATAGCCATGATGCCACCACCTGGCACCTCGCCCTCATGGACCTCAAAGCCCTTCACATCATCACCCTGCCAGCAATGCAGTGAAATGGGCGTTGACGCCAAAGTATCCAATGCCGCATCTGTATCTACGCCAATTTTGGCATACAAAGCCTTCGCGCTCTCATATTCCCTTTCAATCTGTTCGCGTGAAATGTCAGGCAACATGGCTTTTCTCCCAAATTATTTGTGTAAACCTGTGTAAAACTGTGGATTAAAAACTACCACGGCGCACTGCATCAGCAATGGCAGCCTCGGCCTTTGCATTGTCCATTGCCAACAATGCATCAATGGTGGCCTGCTCAGGGCAAGGCAGCATACCCACCTTTGCATAGTAGGCGTTCCTCTCCTTCTTGGAGCGATACTCATTGTCATTTTCAGGAGCATTGAGCGCCCTGCCCGCAAAGCGCAGCATGCGCGTGTGCCCCACCATGATGGCGGCGCCTTCCTTGAAGGTGTGCACGAATGGCGACAGTTCAATGCCATCGAATCCATCCACCAGACGCTGCCCTGGCTTATTGGCCTCGGTGCCGACGAATATGGGCAGATCCAATTCCTGGGCAGCCAACACATATTCTATGAGTGCGGCCAACTTCTTGGCCTTGACTTCTGGATCCTTGAAATTCCAGTTGCGATCTGGGATTATGTTCACTGCTGCAACGCCCTTTGCAGCAAGGCAAGCAAGCTGCTCGCGGGGATTAGCCTCGCCCTGCGATGCGCCGTCCAGCCATGCGCTTACTGGCAATCCGCCGCACTCCAGAATGAAGCCTATCACCTTGTCCAGTTCGGGGAAGGTCTCGGAGGTAGGCTGTGCATAGCCAATGCCGCCACGCTTGATTAGTTTGCCACGCAGGAATTCGTTGAACTTGTTGTAGTCCTTGGCCTTGGCCACAGTTTCGTCCACATCCGTTCCAAATATGGCGGCCCATTTGCGGGCTGCGGCCTCTTCACTGCCATACGTACTGACAGCCTTCGCGTTGTATGCCGCGATAATATGCCGTTCAGTAGCGTTCTTGTCTGGTGTCAATGGCAGCACATCCTTGTCATAGTCCAAAGTGAAGTCAGACAACTTTGCATTGATGCGGCTGATGACGGCCCTGTTCCTGGAATGGGAACGCTCCAGCATATCAGCAAGCACTGACGCGGCGTGTGTACCCGCTTCGGGCACCTTGGTGAAACCTGAACCCATGAAATAGAAGACACCTGGCTCGCCTGGTGAATTGATTTCCACCTCGGAATATTCCTTGAAGAACACCCTGGATTCAAAGCTGACTGCGGAGCGCAGTTTCAGCAAATCCGTTGCGGAAATGAATTCGTCCAATCCCTGAAGCACGTCGAAATCGCAGATTGCGGCGGCGAAAAGCCCCAGTTTCTTCATTTCAAAGGCAATTCGCGAAGGTGACCAGCCTTCTCCATTGTATGAGAAGAATGTATGCAAATGCATGTTTACATAGTCATTCTCCTTCGGGAAGACTGTTTCAGCCGCAAGTTTCTCCAAAGCGGCACGCCTTTCATTAGGCGAAAACGACGACAATGCCTGCAGTAAATCCGACATTTGCACTATAACTCCAATAATATTTGCGCCCCGAAATGGGGCGCACTCAGGTTGAAATACAGGTGCGCCCCGAAGTGGAGCGCACTCAAGTTGAAATACAGGATTATTCTTCTTCCTCTTCCTGTGCGGCAGCCTCGGCCTGGATCTTGTCCGCAATCATCTTCGGCACTGTCTCGTAGCGCTCAAACTTCATCTCGAAGGAGCCACGGCCCTGTGTCATGGAGCGGAGCTGTGTAGGATAGCTGTAGATTTCCGCCAGAGGCACTTCGGCATTGACCACCTGGAGACCATCTTCGCGGTCCATACCCAGGATGCGTCCACGCCTGGAGTTCAAATCACCGCTGATGGCGCCCATGTATTCTTCTGGGAAGATGATCTTGAGGCTGTAGATAGGCTCAAGCAGCATTGGTTTAGCCGCAGTCATTGCATCGCGGAATGCCCTGCGAGTGGCGATCTTAAACGCCATTTCGGAGGAATCCACCGGATGGTACTTTCCATCAAAGACAACTGCCTTGAAGTTGATTACCAGAGAACCAGAGAGAGGACCTGCGATACGTGTCTCGTTGACACCCTTTTCAACGGCAGGAATGTAGTTCTTGGGAATGTTACCACCCACGACCTCATTTGCGAACACAAAATCAGGTTCGCCTTCTGCAGGTGTGATAGGCTCCAACCTCATGTGGACTTCGGCGAACTGGCCATGGCCACCAGACTGCTTCTTGTGGCGGTACTGTGCCTGACCGACGGAAGTGATGGTCTCCCTGTAAGGAATCCTTGGAGTATCCAGATTGACCTCGACCTTGAAGTCATTCTTCAGGCGGGCACGCACCAGGTTGATCTGCTGGTCGCCCATGCCGCTGAGGATGGTCTGCTTTGTCTCAAGATTGCGTTCGATGCGGAGCGTTGGATCTTCTGCAGCAAGACGTGCCAGTCCCTGGGCCACCTTGTCTTCTTCGCCCTTAGCCGCGGCGCTGACTGCGAAGATCGTAGTTGCCTGAGGATAGACGATAGGAGCAAATGTGGCATCGCAGCCCTTTGCAGCCAGAACGTCAGAAAGTCCTGTGTTCTTCAACTTCGCGACGGCGATGATTTCGCCAGGGCCTGCAGTTGGAACGGTGGCCTGGTCCTTGCCCTGAATCTGAAGCAGGTTTCCAATGCGCTCCTTGCCGTTCTTGGTAAGGTTGTTGACTTCGGAATCAGCAGAGAATGTACCAGCGAGAACGCGAACATAGTTCATCTGGCCGATAAAACTGTCGTTGACGCTCTTGAATACATAGCCCACTGCATCTGCGGAACTGCGGTCAAGACTGCCTGCGGACAGGTTAAGGGGCACATCGTCCAGCGGCGAAGGGCCAAAGTCCATGATTGCGTCCATAAGTTCAGTAACGCCCACATCCTTGGATGCGCTACCTGCGAAAATCGGGATAAGAGTACCAGTCAGCACGGCCTTCCTGAAGCCAGACACCAGTTCTTCTGCGCTGAGTTCGCCTGCATCCAGGTACTTCATCATGAGTTCCTCATCGCTTTCGGCGATAGAATCGGTCAGGTTCTGCTTATAGTCGGCTGCTTCGCCAGTGGCATTGTCATCAAGTACCTTTGCAACTGCGGAGAACTGCGCCTTTGCACCTACTGGAATTGTGCAGGGGATGCACCTGGTCTCGCCATAGCTCTGGCGGATGATGTTGAGCACGCCTTCATAATCGGCCTGTTCGCGGTCGCAGCCATTGATGTAGATCATGCAAGGCATCTTGCGCTTTGAAGCCTCTTTCCATGCGCGGATGGTGCCAGGTCCAATGCCCAGCGCGGCATCCACCACAAGTATCATCATGTCAGCGATGTTGATGGCATTGATTGCCTCGCCGCAGAAATCGGAGTTTCCAGGCGTGTCCATGAAGAAGAAATGACCATCTTTCCAAGGAGCATGAAGCACGCTGGTATAGATGCTGCCCTTGCGCTCCTGCTCTTCCTTGCGGAAGTCAGACACGCTGGTGCCGGCATCCACGCTGCCGCAGCGACCGACTATTCCCGCTTTGAAAAGCATCAAATCGGACAAAGAGGTCTTTCCAGAGCCGGCATGGCCAGCCAAAACAAA
>JAFSTJ010000674.1 GCA_017450525.1 Victivallales bacterium
AGGCGTCTTCTGACCCAGGAGGTAAATGCCGCCGTTGAGGGCTTTTTCCAGGGCGGCGTGACGGAGATAAGCGTCTTGGACGGGCATGGACCTGGCGCCATAAACCAGGAACTTCTGGATGACAGGGTGAATTACATCAGGGGGCACAGGATTCCAATATTCCCCTGCGGACTTGATGAAGGCTATGATGCAATGGCGGTCGTCGGGCAGCACGCAAAGTCCAATACACCGTATTCGCACCTTACGCACACAGGAATGCCATGTGTTTATGACATGCTGGTGAATGGTGTGTCCATTGGTGAATATGGTCAGCTGGCGTTGTGCGCAATGGAATTGGGCATACCCACGATCTTTGCCGCAGGTGAAAAGGCATTTGCCGAGGAGGCTGAGGCGTTCACGCCTGGTGTGGTGACTGTGTGGGGCAAACGTGGACTGCTGCCTGACAGCGGTTCTGTCGATGTGTCGGACGAGGAATACTGGGATGCAAAGCTGTCGGCTGAGCACATTGCGCCCGCCCGTGTCAGGAAAATGCTTACGGAAGGTGCGCGTCTTGCCGCAGAGAAGTACTTTGCGGACAAGAGCCAGTTCCATTACCTGGACTTGAAGGCACCTTGGGAAATCAAGCGATACATTCGCAAGCCCAAGAAGGACAGTCCCCACGTGACTTCCATCGAGCAGCTCAGCTGCCGCACTGCGACGCATCCCACCAGTTATATAGAGGCATTGAATCAAATGTACTGAATGTTGCGATGAGATTTTGCTTCAGAAATAGATTTTTGGACTTTGATGGCAATACCATCATCATGGGAATACTGAATGTCACCCCTGATTCGTTTTCGGATGGCGGTGAATGTTCATGTGTTGAGGATGCCGTGTCCAAGGCAGGGCGTCTTCTGGAGGAAGGTGCTGTCATAGTTGATGTGGGCGGTGAATCCACCAGGCCAGGTTTTACAGCCGTAAGTCCAGATGAGGAAATATCCCGTGTCGTGCCTGTGGTAAGTGGCATTCGCGCCAAGTATGGCGAGGAGCCGATTATCAGTGTGGACACAAGCAAGGCCGAGGTGGCGGAGGCTGCGCTGGCGGTGGGTGCGGACATTGTCAATGACGTGTCTGCGCTGGAGATTGGTGGGGTGCCCATGTGCGAGACCATTGGAAAATACCACGCAGGTTGCATATTGATGCATCCCAGGGGCGTGCCTCAAGGAGCCGAACCCATGGAGGCAATTGCCTCGTATCTTGCAGGCAGGCTTGAATATGCCATGGAGAACACGGGGCTTGGCAGGAGCTATTTCGCCGTGGATCCTGGCATCGGCTTTGGCAAGGACCTGGCGCAGAACCTGCGCTGCTGCGTGGATTATAGCCATTTGCGGAAGATGGGGTGCCCCATTCTGATTGGCATTTCCAGAAAGTCCAGCTTAGGATTAGTGACGGGGCGGGCAGTTGACTGCCGTGAATATGCAACGGTGGCCAGCACTGCAATTGCCGCATACTTGGGGGCGGACATATTGAGGGTGCATAATGTTTCGGCAAACAAGGATGCAGTGTCGGTGGCAAAGGCACTGCGGGAATCGACAATGAAATGACAGGTTTTTTCTTGAACATACCAAACGCCACCCAAAGCGACATACTGTATGCGGAGGGGGCAATGATATTGCAGATTGCGATTCTGTATTTTGGAATCTACTGGACAATACGCCTGCTGAAGGGGGCGCCTGGCCTGTGGCAACTGGTGGTGGTGGCGTTTGTCCTGGGCACATTGCAGTTTCTGGCTGATTTGTTCCGCCTGCAGGAGCTTGAATGGCTGCTTGGCGCCCTTTTCAAATCCCTGCCCATAATAATCGTTATTCTTTTCTCTGCGGAGATACGCAGGGTATTTGACAAGTTCACAAGGCATTTGCGGAACACCTTCTTTACCAGGCATTCGGGAGACACCAAGTATGCAGAGGAGGTCATAGACGACTTGAGCACGGCGGTGGAGAGTCTGGCGGCCTCGAAGACAGGCGCACTCATAGCCATGGAGCAGGTCATGGATCTGGAGCCATTCTGCCGTTCGGGAAAAAGGGTGGATTCCGAAATCGGGAACAACGGCTTGCTGGAGACGATTTTCTACAAGGGGTCTCCGCTTCATGATGGCGGCGTCATCATACGGAAGGGGCGCATAGAGGCGGCAGCATGCATTTTCCCCGTGTCACATGACAAGTTGCAGGCCAGTTTTGGCTTGCGTCATCGCGCGGCATTGGGCCTGTCCAACCAGACAGATGCGCTGGTGCTGGTAGTGTCGGAGGAGAGTGGTTCTGTTCATATAGCCCTAAATGGTCAGTTCAGTACCATAGTCTCCAGTTCGCAGTTGAAGAAGTTCCACCGCGACTGTTTCTCGCAGCATTTCAAGAAGGAGAATGATGGCATTTATGCGAAACTGAAGGTCGCATGGCAGAAGGTACGCGCCTTCTTTGTGCTGGGGCGCAAGATGTTCAGAAAAGGGGAGAAGGAAGAAGGCGATGGAAAGTGACAAGACGAGGAAGCGCACCTTCTTTACGGATATATGGCGCAAGGCAATTGCCTTGTTCCTGGCTATATTCGCCTGGTATTCAATACACAAGCAACTGGTTGAGGTCATGCCTGTGATTGAGTTGAAGGTGCCGTTGCAGATAGAGTGTGATGACAAGCGGGTGATACTGCCTGAAAAGGAATTTGAGATAACCCTGAAAATCAAGAGTTCAACGCTTTCCAACAAGTTGTCGCCAGACGACTTTGAAGTCAAGTACATTGTGACTGAAAGGGTGGGTACCATTCCTGACGGCGGTATGAACGTTACTCTCAACAGGGGAAAGAAATTCAAGATAAAGAAGCCGCCGTTTACCACCAGCGTGGGTTATGACATCAATACCAGTTTCTTCATTGACAAAGTCAGCGTCAAGACGGTGCCTGTCGAGGTAAAGTACACAGGCAGGTTGCAGTATGGCAAGGTACCTCAGTTTGAGGTGTCCCCTGAATATGTGCAGATAGAGGGTCCTTCTGCAATGCTGATGAACATACATCAACTATATACAAGTGAGATTGACATATCAGGGGTAAAAAAGGACACGCATTTCGAGGGCAGGTTGCAGGCATTGCCTGACAAGGTCAATTTGTTTGAGAACCGTGTTCCTCCCATAAGCATTGTCGCGAACGCATTGAGCGCCAAGGAGATTCAGTCCTACAGTTTAGGAAGGAAACTGCCACTTTCCTTGATGTATTCCACGCCGCAGCGCAGTCGTCTTGAGAATGACAAGATCATGGAGGTGGAACTTACTTTCGAGACAGATGCGGAGACCATTGGCGAAATAAGGCGCCTCAGGCTGAAGCCATATTTGGATTTGTCTTCTGTTTCAGGCGATCGAGGTGAAATCGAGGTTCCTGTCATGCTGGATTTGCCCAGGAATGTTGCCGAGCATGTATACCATGTACGGAAGGAGCCCGAAGTGTTCCGTGTCAAACTGGTTCCCATGGAGGAGAAATCTCCAAAGGAAGAGAAGGGCGATGACAAGTGATCGCTGCCTAGTATTGACAGGTCCCACTGCCAGCGGAAAGACACGACTTGCGGTGGCTTTGGCAAGACGTTTCAGCGGGGAGATTGTCAGCGCGGATTCCAGGCAGGTGTTCAGAGGGCTGGACATAGGCACAGGCAAGGATCTGGATGAATATTCAGCTGGCGGAGCTCCTGTCAAATATCATCTCATTGATGTGGTGGAGCCGAGCCAGGACTTCAATCTGTTCGTGTATCTGCATTTGGCAAAGGCTGCTTTGGATGATATCTGGGGCAGGGGAATGTTGCCAATAGTGTGCGGCGGCACGCCTCTTTACATAAAGGCGCTGCTGGAGGGCTATGACCAG
>JAFSTJ010000675.1 GCA_017450525.1 Victivallales bacterium
CCACAGTCCACTAGTTGCTTCTAAGTCCGTTGCTGGTGTTGCAGAATGTAACCTGGTAGTGTCCTTTCATTTCGGGGAATGCGGCCAGGTATTTTTCGGTTACGGTGGCTTCGATTTCCTTGGTGTATGCTGGATTCACAAGGGCGCAGCAGCAACCCTTGAAACCAGCGCCCGAGAAGCGCCCGCCGTAGATGCCAGGTGTCTCAAGCATGATTTCATACAGGCATTTCAATTCGGGTGAGCCCGTCTGGTAGTTCATGATGGAGGATTCGCCGCTTTGGAACATCAGTTGACCGAAGCCCTGCAAATCCCCCTGACGCCACAGCTGCGCTCCTTTATCCACGCGTTCCTGCTCCGTGTAGAAATGCAGGGCGCGCTTTCTCCAATTCAAGGGCAGGCGTTCCTTGTGCTCATCGAAGACAGCCCTAGGCACATTGCGAAGGAATGTCTCCTCAAAGCGTCCATATTCCACGTTTGAGAATGCCTCAAGCGCATATGCGGCGGCGCGGCATTCGTCAACCCTCATATTGAATTTCGTTCCTGCCAGCGAGCGTTCTAGGCCAGAGAAGAATATTGCAATCTGCCAAGGCGGCATGTTGGCCGCTTGTGGAATCAACTCGTAGGAATCATCCTTTGTGTCCAGATACAGCAACTGCTCTTTGCGACAAAGCAGTTCGCAACTCTGGTCCAGTTTACCGCAGTTTACGCCCACGTACTTGTTTTCGGCGCCCTTTGCCAAGGTGAGCATGTCCTGTGCATTTAGATTGATGCCATTGACCTTGCACAGCGCATCCAGATAAACCAGGGTGACTGCGGCGGAGGAGGAGAGGCCGCCTATGGGCAGTTCGCCTTCAAATACGCCTGCCACGCCATTGCGCAAAGGAAATCTCTCCTGGAGAGCCAGTGTAACGCCGCGCATATAGTCCGCCCAGTCGCCAGTCTTGTGTTCTTCGACGGCATTTATGCTGAATTGAGCGCGTTTTGTGAAGTTCATCGAGCGCAGTTCCACGATGCCATTGTGCTTTGCTGTGTAGGCGAAGTAGATGCCCTTGTCAAGTGCCAGGCCAGTCACCTTGCCCAGTTGGTGGTCCACATGTGCGCCGAGAGGGCAAATTCTGTACGGGCAGAAGCCAGTGTTTTCTGCTGGGCGCTCGTATATTTCCTCAAATATTTTTTCACATTTCCTCATTTGCCTTGCCTCAGATCTTGTAGAATTCCCTGTACCACTTTACGAAGGAGGCAACGCCTTCCCTGATGCCAGTGGTAGGTGTGTAGCCATAGTCTTCTTGCAGTGCGGTGGTGTCCGCCCATGTGGTGAGCACGTCCCCTGGCTGCATTGGCATCATCTTCATCTTCGCGTTGCATCCAGTGCATTCCTCGATCGCCTTGATGAAGTCCAGCAGTTGTACTGGCGAGCCATGCCCGATATTGTAAACGCGGGCGCCGCCAAGCGCGGGGCGTTCCAGAATGCGGGAAATGCCCTCCACTATGTCATCGACGTATGTGAAGTCCCGTTTCATCTGACCATTGTTGTACACATTGATTTCCTTGCCTTCCAACATTCCGCGCGTGAACATGAACAACGCCATGTCAGGCCGTCCCCATGGACCATAGACTGTGAAGAAGCGGAGTCCCGTGGTCGGGAAGCCGAACAGCGAGGTATAGCAGTGAGCCATGAGCTCGTTGCATTTCTTTGTGGCTGCGTAGAGGCTGGCTGGCGCGTCGCATTTTTGCTCCGTGGAGAATGGGGGCTTGCCGCTTTCACCATAGACGCTGGAACTTGAGGCATAAACCAGGTGCTTCACTCCGTAG
>JAFSTJ010000676.1 GCA_017450525.1 Victivallales bacterium
AAGCCCTATGGAATTGGGCTCCTTCTTCATCAGAGGCAACTTGGACTTGATGTCAATGTGCGGCATTGACAGGTCGTCATTCTTGTGCGCCTGTATCCAATCATGCATTTTCACCTGGAATTTGTGGGGATAGAATGTGCCGTCCTGAGCCTTCTCCGCAGAGCCATGTATAGCCAATGCAGTCTCCTTGTCAGGGCAAAGTATCAATGGCGCTCCATTGGAGCCGAAATAATTGAACTCGCTTACTGGCAGTTTTCCGTTGAGCTTCCATACCTGCCCCTGCTTGCCCTCTATGTCCAAAGGCCTGTTGCCTGATTTGAGGTCGTATTTGTTGCCCGCCTCGTCGGTAATTGTCAAATTGCAGGAATACAGGTACAAACTCATCTTCTTGGCAGTCTCTGGTATGTAGAAATATGTATTGTCAAACTGCTCCTTGCAGCCATACTTAATGCAGCATCGCATGGGCATCACGCCGAAACTGGCCTCTGGTTCCGCGGCAACCCAAGACTTTACATTATATCCGCTATAGCGTATCTGGTAAATGCCCGCTGGCGCTTCTCCGAAGTCGTGGGAAAAGGTTTTCTCGCTTCCTTGCTTAACGCGGAAATAGTCCCATGCCACCAGATGCTCATCTGCATCGAAAATGCGCCCCAATAGAAGCGCATCCTTGCCCACGTAGGGAGGCACGCCATTGGTCAAGCCATAAGATTCGCAACGCAGGTTCAGTTTCAAGGGGCCACCCTTGTGCACAAAGAAGAACGCAAAACTAGTTCCCCTGAATGGACCATTGATTACTGCCGCTTCGCAATATGCGAACATCACCAGCAAAAACATCAAAATGCGTTTTTTTATCATATTTACTCCTTGTTTAAGCGCAGTGTTTTATTTCGTGATTGTGTATGACAACTTGACTACATCGCCTGCCTTGAAACTGTCACCCAAATGCAACCGGAGGGGCTGTATCTTCTGGTTAAACTTGAATGAGACAGGCCCAAGTGACACAGGCAATTCCCTGTCCATGGATATGACTACCGTCTGGTTCAGGCGCACCTTTGATGCCTTGCCTGGCCCATTCTGCCATTTGCCATTGACCATGTATTCCAATTTCAACTCCTTGTATGCCAGAAGGGGCAACTGCTCGTACAAGTCCTTGATTTTATTCTCATTTGTTACATTGATTTCCAGTTCCTGGCGTATGCCCTCCTCCAAGTACGACATGCGTCTCTTGAAGGAAACACAATCCTGATTAAACAACTTCTGCTCTATGGTTATGGCTTTGCCATCGAATGCCTCCTTTGTGGACCAATAGTCAGGATATGCACATTCTCCATTCTGCAAATCCGCCCGCAGGAAGCAGCCCGTGTCCCCATTCCAGTTCATTGCGGTCAGCACTGAACCGTAGTCCTGGAACCACAGCAGCCCCAGTCCCTGGGTATAAGTCCACTTGCCATGGTCCTGCTTGTATTCGGCGACTTTGTACCTGTATTTCGCCAGGTATGTAGATGCGGTATGGCCTATGTACGAGAAAGCATAGTATTTCGGCCTGCGCACAGCGATGAATTCATTGTTGAAATTCTTCGTGAAATCATTGCTGGCCTCAACTGGCAGCTTGGCGCCTTGAAGGGTGCCGCAAGGATGAAGGAACCGCCAATAGAATGTACTGTGCACAGCGGTGGCGTACTTGGCCCAATTGGCGGGATCGCATTTGTTTTCCTTGAAATCTGCAATTGCCTTGTCTATGCTGTCAAGCTGCCTGTTCCTGAACCAGACCGCCGCCTCGGGCAATTCCCCCTTCATCATTCCAAGACCGCCGCCATACTGGCGATACACCCAGGACCCCAGGGTGCGATGGCCATAGTTGTTGCAACCGAAAATCGTGCCGTCAGGCTCTGGCGCCACACTGTGGTTGTACAAGTCGTAGATTATGCGCAGCGTGTCCTTTGCCACGGGATTGCCAGTCATCCTGTAGTAGATGGCCTGGTAGCACGCGCCCAGTCCCTGGTATGTGCCGTCAGGCCCATAGTTTTCCTGCTGGTAGCCAGTCTTCATAAACGGATTCCCGCCTTCCCTGCTCATGCCATAGATGTAGTCCTTCGCCAATTCCGCATATCTCTTCTCGCCCAGCCTCGCCGCCAGGCACTGGTAGAAGAATGGCCAGTGGGATGACTGGTTTTCGCAGGACACACGGAACATGGAGAACCTGTCGGGACTGCGGCGTATGGCCTCGCTCCACAGTGCACGGCACTCTGCATCGCTGACGCCTTCAATGCCCAGATAAAATGCATTCAAGTCATGTGAAAACCTAAGTCCATCGCCACCGCAATAATCCTTGGTGGAATCTTCCCAGGTGTCGCTTTCCTTCATTTTGAGGAATTTCTGGAAGACGCCTATCATTACACGCTTCTCCAGCACAGGATTCTTGAAAAATGGATTGTATTCCTTGTCCAGCCCCAGTGCAGCCGCCAGCGATTCCAGATATGGCGTCGCCCCGAAGTCCTCGCTGTCCTTGTCTATGTTCTGCTGTTCAATCATGCTGTTGATGTAATTGAATAGCCCTGATGGACCAAGAAGCCCAACAGAATTGGGTTCCTTCTTCATCAATGGCAGCCTGGACTTGATGTCCATGCGCGGCATAGTCAAATCATCGTTCTTGTGCGCCTGCAGCCATTCATGCATTTTCACCTGGAATTTATGGGGATACAATGTGCCGTCCTTGGCCTTCTCCAAGGAGCCGCGTATGACCAATGCAGTCTCCTTGTCGGGACAAAGTATCACTGGCATTCCATTGAATCCAAAATAGCAGGCCTCGCTGACAGGCACCTTGCCGCTGATTTTCCATACCTGCCCCTGCTTGCCCTTCACATCAACTGGACTTGTGCCTGTCTTGAACTCAAGCTGTTTCCCCGCCTCGTCGGTAAGCATCAAATTGCACCTGTAAAGATGCATTTCCAGCTTTTCTGAATTCTCAGGTATGTAGAAATATGTGTTGTTGAACTGCTCCTTGCAGCCATACTTCAGGCAGCAGCGCATGGGCATGACGCCGAAGCTGGTCTCTGGCTCGGCAGCAACCCAAGCCTTGAGATTGTGCCCGCTGTAGCGTATCTGGTAGATGCCCGCTGGCGCATCGCCGAAGTCGTGTGAAATGCACCCCTCATTCCCCTGCTTCACCTTTATATAGTCCCATGCCACAAGACGCTCCTCCGCATCAAAAATGCGCCCCACCACAGCGGCGTCACCGCCTAGGAACGCAGGCACTCCATTGGGCTTGGCGCTGTTAGGCTCGCAACGCAGGCTTAACTTCAGCGGTCCACCCTTATGCACAAAGAAAAATGCGGCCCCAAGGGCACGGAATGGACCGTTGATGACAGCCGCCTGGCAATACGCCAGCATCACAAAAAACAAGGACAAAAATAACTTTTTCATGTTCTTGGATAAAAAGTGGATTAGTAGTATTTGCTGAACTTGAGTTTGATTTCCGCGATTGCCGCCTTGTCGAATGAGGCATTGAAGCGCTCGCATATCTCCGCAAAAATATGCGCGGCGGTATCTGGCACAGCACCGCCTTCCAAATCACCAGCAGTGCGCTGCTTTACCACCTCTACGTCAAGTATGCGGCAGACATGCTCTTCATCTGAAATACCCTCCAGACTCACGCCATTGGAATTGGGAATCCTGACGCTTATGTCCAGCAGTATATCCGCGTGGTTGAGCAAGGTAAAGAACTGCCCAATTGCGGAAATGCTGCTTGCAACCGCCTGTGACAAATCACGGGCCTTTATGCATCGCGCATCACTTTGCCCTTCAGGAAACCGCGCTGCGGCGTAGAAAAGGCCATTCTGATACACCTCCCACAACGCAACTGGCTTTTCTCCAATGAGATGTACGCCACAAATGGATTCATTGGTTGCAAACGCTTCTGTCTTGCTGGTAGCATTGTCCCAAGGCAAATCATCCAAGGCTGGGCGCTCCACACTGTCCACCGCTTTGCGCAAATCCGTAATGCTGATGTTGGAAAACATCTTGCTCGGCATGCACACCAATTCAAAATATGGATAGGAACGCAACGCCCTGCGCCCAATCTTATCCATCGCCAATTGCCTGCTACGCTGTATCAGGGACTGGAATATGTCCTGTTCCTGTGAATCAGTCTGCTTGTCCTCGTAGAGTATGCCTCGCAGCATTCTGCCCAGCATCTGACGCTGATTGCGCAGCGCCCTGTTGATCAGCAAATGCAGTTCCGAGGCCTTTATGGCAACCTTGCTGCGTGCATCTGGCGTGCGTATGTAGAAGGCGCCTGGTTGCAACTCGTGTTCACAGGCATTGCTGCAGACATGGGGCATCTCCTTGAATGGATACACTACCAGCACCACATACTGCAATCCGTCCACAACAGGGCGCACCACATCTATGGAAACTGGCGGATCCGCATAACTTGCCAGGGTCTGGCCGACGGTGCTGGGGTCAAAGGAACTTGCCTCCTCCACGGACATGCCAATGTGCTTCGTGGGATTGCCGTTCTCATCCTCAGCCACTCCAATAACCACGTATCCGCCTGCAGTATTGGCAAGCGCAATCGCATGGCGAGCGAATTTTGCGCGCCCCACCCTGCCAATGGTATTCCAATTCTGGGGAGCCTTGAAGTCAATCTGCTGGTTTTCAAGCCCGCAGTGGATTATCTCCTTCCAGTCGTCCTGTATCGCGCTGACTTTCATTGTTGCCCACCTGCCAAGATAATTGCCCTGTATCACGCATCATAAGCGATTGTCGGGTAATGTATTTTGATTCACCTCATATTGCAAATGGCTAAGACATTTTCTGGACATATATGCACCAGCACGTTATATTCTCGCAGTTTCTTGCTTTATAGGAAAACACAAATGTCATCATTATACGAATATACAAACGAAGCAGCGCAACTCCTGCCACGGCTTTTCAAGGAA
>JAFSTJ010000677.1 GCA_017450525.1 Victivallales bacterium
ACCTGCACGGCCTTGTCCCAGTTTCCAGTGAACATGATGGCGCGACCAATATCCAGATTGGACAGGAAGTTGCGCTGCTCTTCCGTAAGTGCCATGGTGCTGCCAATCACATCCTTGTCATCCTGAGCAAAGAGGCGGTGAACAATCTTGGTGTTGGTGTTCTTCAGCACCTCGGGTGTCATCTTGTTGGGAATCTGGTCTGCGATAATGAGTGATTCACCGTATTTGCGGATTTCCGCAAGCATGTCGGCGAATGTCTCAACACCATGCTTCTTGTTTGGGCTGTCGCCAGGCTCATAGCGGCTGAGAAGGCGGTGCGCCTCTTCCAGCAGGGTGATATGGAAGTGCTTCTTGTCCCCATTCCTTTTGAAACGCTGTTTGATAGCCTCCAGCAGATTGGTGAGGATGAAGCCCATGACCAGCGATTTTTCGCTGACGCTATGTATTTCCTCCAGTTCCAGAACCACCTTGCGATCCAGCAATTGGTTGAAATCCATCGAGCGACGGCAGTTTAGCATACGCCCCTTGGCGCCCACCAGCAGGCCGTTCAATCGCGCCTTTATGGAGCCGTCATATTCTTTGCCAAGGCGGTCTCCGAATTCCATGGTCTTAACCACCTCGCTGCATTTTGCCACCAATTCGCTGAAAGTCGGGAACGCAAATACGCCATCTGCGAAAGGATCCTCTTCTTTGCTGTTCTCATTTGTATTAATGTCCCATCCCTTGTCCTCATAGCATGCGTAAATGGCCTTCTCGATGATCTGTGGAATGGCTGCCTCCATGTCAAAAGAAGCCTCTATTGTTGCCTTGATCATATCCACGCGTGATGTGATATTCTCTCCAGGCAGGAATTCAAAGGGGTTCAGGCGGAAGGGCGCCACGTTTTCCGATCCAAGCGTGAATACCAGCAAGTCTGGGCAGAGGCTGTTCTTCAGCGAGCGGTATTCCGTCTTGGCAGGCTCGATGACCAGGAAGGGCATCTCGCTGTCCAGCAGCAGTTTCTTGCATGTGATGGTCTTGCCGCCGCCCGTGACGCCTGCCACGAAGATGTGCCTGTCCATATCCGCCTTCTTGAATGTGACGGGAATGTTCCGTTCGGAGCCGCTCTGGATAAGTTTGCCGATAGTGATGAGGTCCTTGTCATCCACCTTCTTGTCGGATTCCACGTTCAGGCCGAATTCCACTTCCTCCTTCAGTTTCATGCCCACAATCTCCTTCTGCGGGATGCCCGCCATTGTGGCCAGTTCAGCGGAAGACATCCAGCACCCGCCTGAAAGCCGAGGCTCCGTCTGGCCATTGGCAAGCCTGACAGGCAGATTGCAATGGGATTTGGCGGAGATTGCCAGGCGTTGCGCCTCCGTAAGGGAAGGCATGTCATTGGCAAATGAAATCTGGAATTTGCGGAAACGCGCCAGCGCAATGTCCTTGGCGGCAAGTTCGCCCACATTCAAGGGCACCCTGTTGCCACTGGTTCCTGCAAAGATTGAACGGACTGTGTTGCCCAACTTGAGCAGCACCTTTGGATTGTCCGCCATAATGCAGGTGGAGACGATGAACAGGCCCTTCCCCTGCCCATAGTCGAAACGCGGGAAAATCACCTCGTCCAGATACTTCATCCATTCCTGTGCCAATTTGTTCACATGTTCTGCGGTTGCACCATGATTGACATGAACGGTATGGGATGTGCTGGAATTTGTGCCTTCATTATCGCATGTTATAGTCGATTTCGTGGTTGATGTGGAATCGTTTTCCTCGTCATTCTCGCTTATGTTGGTGCTTCTTCC
>JAFSTJ010000678.1 GCA_017450525.1 Victivallales bacterium
CAAGCATGAAAACGGTGGCTCTCAAGAGTGAAAATACTCACTCGGCCTCTTTAGAAGGAAGGCAAACATTGACGTTCAGGAGAAATCATCAGGCATTGGACTACAAGACTCCAAAGGATGTGTATATTATGTCAGCATAAATCAAAAGTTTTTGGCTCTTCGACATTTTTAATGGGTTGTCAATGAGGTAGGAGGTCAAGTTTTCCGCAATGAAATTGCGCAGATTTTCCGTTCCCAGATATTCCCCTGCGGAGATATAGCAACTGAATCTTTTTGTTTTTTTGTTATTAGCGACTATATTAAAGCCCAAGTCAAGAACCAAGTCAAGCCCCAAGTCAAAAATTGTGGATATAAATGGAAAAGCAACCGAAATGTCTTAGATGGCTGAAGCTTTCTCTGATTTTGGGAACGCTGGCCGTTTTCCTGCATATATTTGCAAGGGCGACACTTGAGGTCATTGACATTCAATATACGATGAATGCCATCTGGAATCTGCGAATAGTCGGCACGGCACTTGTCTCCTACAAGCAAAAGAACGGCTTTTTCCCTGAGGTCTCAACAATGGAGGAACTGCTGACAGTTCTTCAGCTTAAGGATTCTGATTTCAAGAACTCGAAACCTCCATTGAGGCAAATCAAATACAACTATGACATAACTGAAAGTGCACCATATCTATGCTTTTGGGAATCGAACGAAAAGTGGGGCATCTTCCGATTCTTGCGTAAAAAATACAAACGCCACGAATTAATACTAATGTGGGAGGATGGAAGCGTTCGCCGCACGTGGATGACCTTGGAACAGGCAATTAAGTCCAGAGAGAAAGAACTTGCATATGAGAGAAAACACAAGAAGATCAAATAAAGTTCAACCCAGTAATTATTTGAAATTGAACATCGATGAACACACCAATCCCGTGCCACGCAATTGCAAACCCCAGAGGGGAGTGTAGATTAAGCTATAGTTCCCGCCCTTAAATTCTAACCACATCCCCTTCTCCCCCGTTTTCCCGACATAAAAATGCGCAAACGGGGGCTTTTTTTGTCCTGACGACTTGCAAAAGCGGAAAAAAACTGTATCTGCTGCTGACGTTCATGGCGGCCGTGGCCGTCAAGCTCATCCAGGACAAGCTGAAGGATTCGCCGTACAATCCTATTTCCTTGCTCCTCAACATGAGGAACCAGAAGTGCAAGGTGTACGAAAAAGCGGTCATCCCGCAGGAAGCCTGCAAGAAGGCAAATGACTGCTACAAGCTGTTCGGTGTGGAGTGCCCGCTGAAAATTGAGAGATGTTCTGAAAAATAGCGGAGTGGAGTTGCAAAAAGGGTGACGGCTGTTACAGTATAGTTGTTCCTGCGCTTCTAACTGTTGTAGTTAGAAAGTTAGGGAGGGAATTAGAGATAAACCTTGACAGCATGGCCCAATTGGCTTCTATCCAAGGAGTTCCTTCGCCTGTTCCGACACCATTCTCTCGACCATCGTCAGCCGCTGAGCACTCCAGTTATGCCGTGGGTTGCGTTTGAACCTGAAATCCAGCAGATGCCGCAAGGCGTTCCGTTGCTTGTGGGTGATGACTGTCTTGGCCTCGCCGATGAAATCGTCATATACTCGAGGCAGGAGCGTCCTGCGGTATTTGCGCATGGCGGCGATGTTCTCAAAGGCGTCCACGGGCGCAAGGCTGAACAGGGAGTTCCCGTGGTCGAATAAAGGCGCAGGTGCGACTATCCTGTTGGAATGGCTGTCCACCAGAAAGCCGAAATTGCCGAAATGACGGTCCGTGTTGCAGATGACGGCATCGAAGACAAGCATTTCGTTCAGGGCCACCGCAAATTCGTCCCCCAGCGTCTCGCAGTAATTACGCACAGCGGGCAGTCCGCCCTTCGTCACCAGTCGCCCTGCGGGGATGAACGAGAGTTCCTTGGATGTGAACAGATCGCAGAATGAACACAGCCGCCCCTTCCACTTGGTCAGTGAATAGGATATGGCGTTGACGCCGAGATTCTCCGCTATCTGGGATGCGAAGTATTCGGCAAATGGCTCGTTGCCCGTGTTTGACGCCCCTTCCGTGCCACCCTTGTAGAGCCGAATGACTCCGTTCTGCCTGCGCCAGCACTTGGGAAGCATTCCGTTGGTGGTGAATTCAGGGCTGGAGGAAACGCGGGAGCCGTTTCCGCTGCCGTAGCCCGTGAAAGCAATCTCTCCGAGGACGCGACTGAATCTGTTGTCAAAGAGGTTGAACTGGTCGAATGTCCCATCGAAGCCATCCTCCGTCACCCAATAGCAGTCGTTCAGCGAAAGCCCCTTGGAAAGGCGGATGACGTCCATCGGACGGTTCGGGCTCAGCCCCTGCGAGGCGAGGATGGCGCTCACGTATGCGCGGTTTCTTGGGATGGTCCTGTGACGCAGCCATGATCCTAGTTGCTCCTCATCTGCCTGCCGATGGAAATCCAGGGGCAGCAGTTCCCTGTGGCTTTCATCAAGCCAGAGAAGGCGAATGGAAGCCTCTGCGCTATTCTCCACCGAAAAGCGCATCAACGGGGTGTCAAAATGTCTGAGCGTGTAAATCATATCCTGTCTTGTTCCTTATGTGCCAAAAATTAATGTAGCACAATTGGACCTGATTTCCATCTGGTGAGGCGAAATATCGCAATGTCCATGCAATTTGGCAAACACTGCCGACCGGGGATGCCTATGATCGTTGGACTAAGCCTGATTCTGATTCTGCCATGAAATCACGCATTTTGTGCGGATTATGTGCAAATCAAACAAATTATCCGCACTAAAAATGTGAGCCATTCGATTAAATTTCACTCTTCGAGCCTCGCAAGGTTCCTGATGAAGGCGTGGGCAAGACGGCAGTCGCAGTCCGCGAAGTGTCCGCCGGGATTCCATTCAAGGGTACAGTGAGTATTTTGACTTGGGTATTGACTTGGGTATTGACTTGGGGAGTTTGGCCTCTGACTTGTGCATCGTGGTCGTAGTCGGTCGTGTTGTAGCGCATCCAGGCGATGACCGCCGCACGCGCCCGCTGCCCGATGGGGATGCGCTGCGTCCGCGCGATCGTACCGCTGCTGACGAGCGTGGTGAACTCCGTGATGACCTTTGCAAGTCTCACGGCCAGTTCGGCATACCGCTTGTGGAAGCCGAGGAACTCAAGGACGGCCTTCTCGAAATCCTCGGCCAGGCAGGAACAACACGAAAATGGCGTCAGCCCGAAGAACGCACCCTGCGCGGGCGCGTCCCATAAGAAGATTTTGCGGAGGAGAGGCTTCATATTATTTGTTCCTAATCTACCTATCGATATATTCCGCATTGCGACGCAAGGTTTCCCATACGGGAGATTCCACTTGCGAACGTTTTCTGTAGTATTC
>JAFSTJ010000679.1 GCA_017450525.1 Victivallales bacterium
GCGCCGCGGCGCAATACTCATGTGGAAGTTCAAACTATACAACTACAAGGATCCGCTGCACCATTCCGTCTATATTTATTGGCTGCCAGGAGTGGATGGCGCATTCCACAA
Organism: Victivallales bacterium; assembly: GCA_017450525.1. GTDB lineage: Bacteria > Verrucomicrobiota > Lentisphaeria > Oligosphaerales > Oligosphaeraceae > RGIG3456. The sequence continues at coordinate 112 of JAFSTJ010000679.1, forward strand.
CTATTTGAGCGGAATAGGCGTGGTTGGTTCCTACGACAGCCGCAGTTTCAGCACAAGGGACTTGCCGTTCATCGCGGCCCGCTACGAGATTCGCCAGGCGCAATTGGTGGAGGCGGATATCAAGCCTAACTGGCGCAACGATGCCAATGAGGAACTTGAGCTGATGGCGCTTCGTCAGGAAGGCAATGGCTGGCTTTTCATAAATCCACATGAAACTGGCAAGGCGGAACGTGAAGTGTCGGTGCTGACGGCTCCTTTGGGGCTGGCTGCCAAGGACAAGCCTATTTATGCGTGGCTTTATACAATCAAGGATGGCAAGACATACAATGCTCTTTTCAGCGAACGGCAGATTGCCAAGGACTATCAGAAAACAGGCTGGATAGCGGAGAGGGCTGTTGTGCCACAGTATCTGGGCACATTTCCATACGCAGAGCGTTTTTCCTGCAAAGTCCCTGTGCAACCAGGGCAGGCGAAAGTCCTGATGCTGAGCCAGATTCCAGCAGTGGTGTTGAGCGTGGCTGGCGAACCGTCCCATTACTATCTGGCGGGGCAGCCAGGCATTGTAATTAAAGAAGACAAGGGCAGGATAGTTGTCGAAAGCGAGGAGAGCGCCGAAATCGGCATATTGCTGGAGGAAAGCAAGGCACCTGCCACTGCGACCATTAATGAAAAGAATGCGCCTGTGTCATTGCGTATAGAGAAGAATATGCGCTTTGCTGTGCTGAAGGTGGAAAAGGGCAGGAGTGAGATTGTCCTCAATGCAATTGGAGCAGCCACGCTTGCGGTCAAGAAACTGGATGTCGCCTTGAATGGGCGCACTTTGAAAGTGGATGTGGAGCCAGCTAATGCGCCAGTGCAGATATACAGCGAGGGCAATCTTGTTTTGTCCAGGACTGGCTCATTTGCATTGGATTTGCCTGAAACAGTCAGGGACGGCAAATACCAGATTGTATCTGGAAAAATCAGCAAGGCTATCTCGCTGAAGAAACTGGGCAAGCCCATGAAACTGCGCCCGATTCTGATTCCTCTTGAAGACAAGGCGGAAATGACGCCAGTCAACAGGACGGTCAATGGCATTAAAGTTATCTCGCAAGGAGCGCTTCACTCTGAACAGGCGACTTATGCTTCCGTGGATGTGGACAGTTTGAAACTCTCCACAGGAACCCTGCGTGTCATTGAAAACCATTTCAACCGCGCGTCAGCCATGCTGGAGATTGAGGCGAAGCGCTACATGAAACTGCGTATGCACAATGGCTTCTGGTATTACAACAACTATGGCTACCAGCCCAAGAGGCACAGCGTGAGGGCCTCGCGTCCCAATGTGTTTGGCGGCCTGGTGCTTGACTTCGCCACAAAGGAAGGCTACACTGTGCGCAGCGCCGCAGGGCTTGGCATCCAGAATGAGAAGCGTGATTCCATGAAACCTCTGGAGTGGGGCACTAAGTCAAAGCAGCAGAATATCTATGCGCTGGACAATTTGCTCATCGACGAGAACGCAAAATCCAGGGAATGCTGGATTGACCTGGCAACATTGGGTGCTCCTGAAGACTGGACGGGCAGGCTTTGTTTTGCAAGTTACTTCGAGGATATCTCACCCGACCGTAGCTTCAGTTTGGAAATCCTGGAGACGGCGGACAAACTTCCAGCTGGCGTAAAGGCATTGACGCCTGTGCAACTGGGCGTGCGCAGCACCGCATTGCTGGAGATTAGACCAGTGAAAGGCGCACCTGACTGGGCCAAGTTGCCGGTTTTGGGAGAATTGACAGCGGCAAAGGTGACAATGGCGCAACTTAGAACACAGGTCAAGGCTGCCTACAATGACGAAAGCCTGTACTTCTTCTATGACTGCGCCGAGAAGCCTGAACACATTCCAAATACCGAGGGTAGTGGTAGGAACAAACCCTGGCAAGGGGATGGCGTGGAATTCTTTGTGGGCAGAACCGACAATACTGACATGATTTACCATGTGGTGATAGACGTGGCCAATACAAAATACATTGAAGACGCAATGCTGGTTAAGCAGGCAGGGGCGAAGAACATTGAAAAGCCAGGCACCAAGGTA
>JAFSTJ010000680.1 GCA_017450525.1 Victivallales bacterium
CAGGCGAGTTGAGCGGAATCTCCAGCAGCCGTATCCCCGCCTTGAAAAGCACGTCGCAGACCTGCTCTGTTTCATCTGGTGTTATGCCCCTGAGAATTGCGATGGCGGGGCATTGCGCCATGAAGTCCTGGAATTGTTGTTTCATCTTTGCACCCTTCCTGAGGCAGAGCCTTTCATGAGGTTTTCCACTTCGGAACGCGTGGCGTAGTTGTAGTCGCCACTAAACGTGTGCTTCAATGCGCTGGATGCCACTGCGAAACGAATCGCCTTTGAGGGCTCTGCCAGTTCTGGCGTGTTGAGGGAGAAGAGCAATCCCGCGCAGAAACTGTCTCCGCCACCAAAGCGGTCAACGATGTTCCGTATCTGGTATGGCTCGTAGCTACCGTCTTCCGCCAATGGTGCAAAGAAGGCCTTCTTCGCGGCGCAGTCGTAAAGCATGCCGCCCCAGTTGTTGTGGTCTGCGGATATGCTTTCACGCAGCGTGATGGCTACGAATTTTGCCTGTGGGAATTTGGTGCTAAGGGCGGCAGCCACTTCCTGGTAGCCTGCTATGTTCAGCTGCCCCTTGTCAATGGCTGTGTTGCTGGCATTGATGCCGAACACATCGGACGCGTCTTCTTCATTGCCGATGATGATGTCCGCGTATTTGACAATCTGCTCCATGCATCTGCCTGCCAGCGCCTTCTTCTCCGTGCCAGGTTCCCAGTTCCACAGTTTCTTGCGATAGTTCAAATCCACGGAAATCGTAAGTCCCTTCTCCTTTGCCTTTGCTGCAAGAGCCAGCGTGCTCTCGAAGGCGTTTTTGGACAAGGACGGAGTAATGCCAGTCAAATGCAGATGTGTCACGCCCTGCAGCATTGCGTCAAAGTCATAGTCGGCTGGTGCCATGAGCGAGATTGTGGAGTAGTCCCTGTCATACAGCACATTTGAGCCGCGCATATTTGAGCCGTGTTCCGCATAGTAGATTCCCATGCGCCCAGTCTTGGAGAAGAGTATGCCAGTCACATCCACGCCGATGCCTCTGAGCTGGCAGGCAAATGCCTTTGCAATCACATTTTCGGGCAGGGCAGTAAGATATTTGCTCTTGCCGCCGAGCATTGCCACTGATGCGCAAACGTTGGCCTCGCCACCGCCAAATGTGGCATTCAAATCGCCTGGCAGCGCCTGTGCAAAACGCAACTTGCCTTGGGGGCAAAGACGCACCATTACTTCACCAAATCCAGCAATGCAGAAATCTGACATGATTTTACTCTCCTCTTTTTCTATCCACAGATTGACACAGATTTTCACAGATTTTTTAATCTGCGTGAATCTGTGTCAATCTGTGGATAATATCTTGGTTATTTGCCTAATTGTTTTGCTATGATTTTACCTCTGATACGGGCGCAGTCACTGCAGCCCTCCTTGTGCAGGAGTATGAAAGGATCTTCCTTGAAGATGCATTGCATCGCTTGGAACAGTTCCTTGGCTTCCATAAGCGTGATTGTTCCGCGGCCTACTTCAACTGCATGGGGCACACCCAATTCTTGCAGCCTTGTGAAGTATGGAGCATTTCTGCCCTTTTTATACCAGCCGCCTCTGCATCCGCCAGGATAATTGCTGACAAACTTTAGTTCCTTGCCGCCATCAGGCGTTTCGACACAGGCGAATGTCTCGTCCAGATAACCCAGAATCCATGCTTCGCAGGCATGCAGAAATGTGTTGCCTCCAATGGACTCGCCGATGAACACGATTTTGCCACCATTGTTGAACAACTTTCCCCAGGGACCGTCCTTGGCGAATACATCCGCAGGGTCCGAGGAAGCAAGGAAATCAGCAGCATTTTTGCCCCAGGCGCATACGGAATGGGTGGGATGGCTGCTGCGCAACACCCCAGGTAACTTGCGGAATGTCTCTGGTATGATTCCGACCCAAGGCTCGATTGGGGATGTGGCAGGATTGAACGGGGGACGCGAGCCCCCATCTGCACTGGATACCAGGGCGGGCATTGCCAGGATGCCCTCCTCACCGACTGTTTCCTCCAACGCCTCTATCACGGTTGGCGCTCCGCCAGGTATGTAGCCCAGCGACTTGAGACTGGAATGCACCATGATCATGTCACCTGACTTGATGCCCAACTGGGCCAGCCCGCGTTTAATGTCATCCTTCTCTACGGTTACTGTGTTGTCTTGCATGTCTTCCTGTTTCTTATGTTTATTTATCCACAGATTGACGCAGATTTTCACAGATTTTATTCTGTTAAAAATCACTAAAATTTAATCTGTGATAATCTGTGGAAATCTGTGGATCAAATTGCGGCTATGATTGCATCTGTCATTTCGGTGGTGGTGGCTTTGCCGCCGATGTCCTGAGTCAGGTATTTGCCTTCCTTGAGGACAGTTTCCATTGCGTTCATGATCAGATTGGCCTCGTCCTTGCAGCCAAGATGCTCCAGCATCATGGAGATTGCCCAGAATGTGCCCATTGGGTTTGCGATGCCCTTGCCCGCAATGTCTGGCGCGGAACCGTGTATGGGCTCGAACATGGAGGGGTATGTGCCCTCTGGATTGATGTTGCCTGAAGGCGAGATGCCTATGCTGCCCAGCATTGCGGAACCCAGGTCAGTGAGTATGTCGCCGAACAGGTTGCTGGCGACCACCACCTGCAGCCTGTCAGGATGCATGATGAAGTAGCCCGCCAATGCATCCACGTGCATCTTGGATGAAGTGATTTCGGGATAGTCCTTCCTGACTTCTTCGAATATCTTGTCCCAGAACACCATGGAGTAGTTCAAGGCATTGGACTTTGTGGCGGAGAGCACATTGTCCTTGCCGTTCTTGCGGGCGTATTCGAAGGCATAGCGCAGGATGCGCTCAGTGCCCTTGCGGGTAAAGATGCTCTGCTGCATCACGGATTCGTCTGGCTTGTCTTCATTGTGCCATTCGCCTTTGCCGCAGTATTCGCCTTCGCTGTTCTCGCGTATGCAGACGAAGTCCATCTTCTCGTTCTTCAACGGCGAGTGCAATCCAGTCAGCATTTTCACGGGGCGCATGTTCACATATTCGTCAAATTGCACGCGGATGTGCAGAAGCAGCTGACGCAGGGAGATGTGGTCTGGCACGCCAGGAAAACCCACTGCGCCCAACAAGATGGCGTCGCAGTCCCTGAGGATTTCCATACCGTCGTCAGGCATCATCTTGCCGTGCTTCAGGTAGTATTCGCAACTCCATGGCAATTCACTGTACTGGAATGACATGCCGCTGACCTGCGCGACTTTGTCCAGCACCCTCTTGCCTTCGTGTATCACATCAACACCGATTCCATCGCCTGGAATCAAATTCAATCTAAATTGCTTCATTGTTTTATCCTCGTTTTTATGGTTGTTAAAAGCAAACTGCCGTAATATAATTGATTTTGCTAAAATGCGCGGAGATTATTGGATAATTGCCCCATGCACATTAAAATGTCTTTAGCCAGTTGGCAAGGAGGTCAATCCAGTACGACACGGGCTTGTCGTCCGCGGTGACTTTCATGCCGAAGCCATGGCTTCCTTCCTGGAAAATGTGCATTTCGGCGGGGACGCCAGCGGCCAGCAGCGCCTGGAAGTAGAGTATGGAGTTGAATGGACTAACGCCTGGGTCATCCGCGGCGTGGATCAGGAAGGCAGGCGGTGTTTTGCTGTCCACAAAGCATTCTGGCGAGTAGTATTTCTTTTTTTCAAAGGTGCAGTCCAGGCCCAGGAGGCGTTTGCCTGTAGTTGCGGATGCCCAAATCTGCTTTTCAATTATTGAGACCACGGGGTATATAGGGATTGAGAAATCTGGCCTAGCGGAAATGTCCTTAAGTTCGGTGTCATCGAATCTGTCATACATTGTGGAGACGCAGCAGCACAGATGCCCGCCTGCGGAAAAACCCATGACGCCGATTTTGTCCGCATCGTAGCCATATTTGTCGCTCCAGGAACGGATAAGGCGCATTGCGCGGAGCGCGTCGATGAGTGGCGCGTCTGGTGCGGTGCCGAAGACTTCGCCTGGTGCTGGATCCCTGTATTTTAGGACGAATGCCGATACGCCGATGCTGTTCAAGAAACGTGCCACAGCAAAGCCCTCATGGTCTATGGCCAGGTGCTTGTATCCGCCGCCAGGCAGCACAAGTATCGCCTTGCGGCAATTGTTCTGCGCAGAGGCTGGCAGGCAATATATGCCAGGAATGCTGACCTGCTCGATCTTGCGGTTGTGGTAGGTGCTGCCTCGCTCGGTCAGTTTCTCTGGTTCTTCCCAGTGTGGCAGATTGTCCTTGACACCGTCTGACCAAAGCGGAATTGGCTCTGGCATGTCTTCAGGCGCGTCAAGTGTTGTCATGTAGTTTCTTTTCTCCAGCATAAAGCCTCCATTATTGTGTCTTGAGAGGTAATTGCAGAACTATTGGCATTGCAAGCTTTTTCCGCTGGCTGAAGCCAGCGGCTCCGATAGTTTGC
>JAFSTJ010000681.1 GCA_017450525.1 Victivallales bacterium
ACAGGATCGTTGGGATAGAGCATCCTGTCGATGGTTTTCCAATAGTCCAGGGCGATGTCAAACAGTCTAGCCGCACATTCAGCGTGTTTTGGTGTGGGCCACATTGCCATGAACGCCTGTCGGTCAAATGGTGGGCGTCTCTCAAGAATTGCGGCGATTTCTCTGCTCACATCTGGTCGTTTGAGCCGCAGCATCCAGAAGCCGTATTTTCGCGCAAGGAGAAATTCCCGCCATAGTTTCAGCAGCCTCATTATAACAAACCATATCAACAAAGAAGGTATCATCATCTCCAACGCAATTGCCAAGCACGATATCAACAGGTCGCTAAAGAGCACATCGCTAAAAAGCATCTTTTCCTTGTAGTTCTGCTTAAGAATTAACAAAAGCACCAAAGTCAGAAACACATCCAGGGCCAGCAGGAGCAACCAGCCCGTCTTGCGGCGGCAATAGTCTGGTATTGCTTCATGCTCGCGCCAATACGCCTCACGTTCAGGCTTGTCACGCCATTCAGGAACTACAGGCGGTTCAGGCAGCCCAGGATATCTTGACCAGTCAATTGTCATTTGTTCGATGGTGTTTTCAGTCGGATGAAGAAGCGAATGTCATCGTATGACTTTACCGCATTGGCTCCTGGGCTGAACACCTGCATTGCATTCACTTGTTTACAATCCGCATATAAGTTTCCATACTGCAATCGCAGCCATAGCCACGCCATCAGGGCCGTAAGCCCGAAGAACGCGCCTTTTGCAGGCTCATCCAAGGAGAAGAATTTGCGGAAAAGTTTTTTCATCTGCGCTGTTCCTGTTCAGCCTGCTCCCAATCTGCATGGCAATATGGGCATTGATGCATTTCCGGCGGCAATCCTTTCGGCAGCAACCAAGGACCTTCTGTCTTCGAATAGGAGGGATCAAGCAGAAGATATGCTATCTTCTTGTGGCATTTGGGACATGCAAGTTTCTCGGCCTTGTAGCGACAATAAAAATTCACCAGGATTGCAACAAGAGCAATCACCTGTAAGAAAAGTCTTAGATATAAACTTATTTCCCAAGTCAAAAGCAAGCCAGCGGGCGCCAAAAATATCACAGGCAGGCAAACTACCTGCATTCGCCGCAGGCGATTCACCGTTTCTTCCACGTATGTCCTGAAGGATGCATTTGCCATTTTCTGAAGCATTTTAGGCTAGTTCCTGTCACGCATAGCCTTTGTTAATGACAGTCCAGGGTCCATTGCCAGTTTTGACAATAATCCAACTCCAGTGGTACAGTTCGTTTGGCTCCCATGCGGCACCGCCAGCCACTGGCGCCCTAAACACTGAATTGAGGACTATGCAATCAGTGTAGCGTTCATTTTCCTTGCGTCCTTTGTTTGCGTGCTCCAGTTCCTTTTGGCACCTCTTGTCTCCTGCGAATTTAAGCGAATACAGCCTGCAACCAACCATTTTGTCAAAATCTTCCCTCAATGCCGCAATGGCCTGGTCAATCTCTGCAACCGAATACAATTGAGAAGTGCCATAATTCACCTTCAATGTCTTGGTGTTCATACAAGCGGCACTGCCCAATGCAAGCACCATAATCAGCGCTAGTATGGCAACACAACTTCCCGTTATTTTTCTTGTCTTGTTCATATTTGCCTCCAATTACTCATTAATTGTATTTTAGTTATGCAAGCCGTCTACC
>JAFSTJ010000007.1 GCA_017450525.1 Victivallales bacterium
AACGCGGTTTATTATAGTGCACAATCGCAATATTGCACACTATATTATGCAATTTTCTAAAAAACTGCATCATTTACCGTGCAATTTTGTCCATAAAGAGTTCTCGTTGCGCCAGTGTTAGCAATCGCGTGGCGCGGGATTTCCACAGTTGGCATAGTAGCCTTGCCTATCTATCGATATAATAATCCGCATTACGAAGCAAGGTTTCCCATGCGGGAGATTTTCCCTGCGAACGTTCCCTGTAGTATTCGACTACCTGCCTGCAGTTGATAAACTGGCCATATTCAAACACCTCAATTTGCCCATTTTTCAGAAGGACACGGACCCTCTTTCGGTTTCTAGGCTTCTCAAAAATCACTGGCATTCCATCGTCCAGGTCTTTTTCGGTCAGTCCAGAGGCGATGTAGGCATACGAGGTATGACGTTCCGTAAAGATATCTGGTGCAATCTCCACATCCTTATCATCCTTCACTCTCAAATAGGGCAGATACGGGACCAATTCACCCAGTCCCTCGCCACCACGCCCCTCGGGATACCTGCCTTCATGCGTGGATAGATACGATTGCAGTTCGTCATGGAAATGGGCAAGATTCTCCATGGGATCCCTGCGCGCCGCATTGTCCTGCCTGTACCAGTAAATAGACCATGCCATTGCCGCCGCCACAATCATAATGCCAGCAAGCACAATGGCAATATGGCATCCCAAGGCAATATTATGTTTTTCTTCGTGAGCAACGCCTGTCATGTGTTCCTCCTGTCGCACCAGGCATGGCATGACACCTCGCACGCCTGATTCCAGTCAATATCTGCATCGTTGTATTTCATTTGCGTTTCATCTAGATTTGTCGCACCTGAACAAGGCAAACGGCAAGTAATGGCAGGGTTCGCCTAGCCTTTCCTTGTTGACAACATTCGCCGCCATCGTGGCGCTTGTGGCATCTGGATACATTCCAATCGAGTTCAATTGCACGCCAAGTCGCTTGGGAAGAGCACCATCGTTGTCGCAGCAGCAGAAGGTGCATCCAAGTTCCAGTATCCCCATTGTTCCGTGCCTGTGGTAATCCAAGGGCGGCAACGGTTCTCCCTCCTGGACATAGTCGCCGTATTCGTACAGGTCCCAGCCAAGGAGCACTGCGTTTTCTGGAAGTGGCGCAACATTGCGAATGCCAGGCGATTCCAGAAAATGCGTGTCCGTGGTACAAAGTCCGATTATCAGCACATCCGCCCTGTCCTCAAAGAATTCACGGCAGATTCGCGCAGGTGTATCATAATCAAGGAAGATGTGGAACAACTCGTAGTTTATCTGTGCACAATGGTCCTGCCCGAAATCATAAAGACGCCTGGCATCACGTGGGGCCAAGTCCCATTCTCGTGAAATCTCATCCTCGTTGAACAACCCCGATTCAAGGCCAGGGATGACGCCTTCGCAGAGGCAGCCAGCCACCGTAAAATAGTCAGGCGATACCCAGGAGGGCCGTGCCTTCTTTCCTGATTTTCTGACGATGTAGTAGCCCAATGGAATCATATTCGCATTTGTCATTTGTTCATTGCTCGTTTGTCGGGAATATACCACCATCCGTCCATTTTAGGATGCTCCAAATGTTGCATTAATTGAGGATGGATCTGCGGCTGGGAAACCGCATCCTTGAGACGCTCAAGGTCAGTGATGATTCCACTTCTTTCATAGCCGCCGTTCATAAACGCAGATCCAACGTAAATAACGCAAAGTGTGCCGAACGCAAGAACAGACAGCGTTGCAATATAAACTCTGCGGAAAATGCTTTTCACCTGGAAATGCCGCATCACATACCAGACTCCCGCCAAAACCGCCAATATGATTGCCCAGGCAATGGATGGAAATGTCCATTTGGGGCTTGATGCCACTCCCAATGATTCCGCAAAGGCGCTGGCAAGAGTTGCCGCCGTTCTGTTTTTTACAGATGATTCAATAAGGGCCGTCAGTTTCTCATGAAGCTGTGCCTGTTCACCCGCCTTCAGCATAACCGCGCACTGCTGAAGGGCTTTCTCCCTATTCCTCCTTGCGCAGTTCAATCGGTTTTCGCCCATAGTGAAATAAATAGCCGAGCATCCCCAAAGCACTGCCAGCATAAGCATAATAATCCACTCTCGCTTGATCTTGCAGAGCCAGTAGCCTCCCATTACCATGCCAAACAGCAAAAGAATAAGAAATGCGTTTATCTCCATCAATAGCTCCTGTATGTGGAATTTTCTTGATTTACATTTTTACTGAAAAAACTGTAGAACCAAGCCCATGGCACCTTCAGATGGCTTGGCCAACCTGCACGGATATCCAACTGAAGAAAACATGCAAAATGCTCAACCTGAGTGAGCGCCGCTTCGGTGCTCACATTGATGCCAAAGGCGTATGGAAACCGATTACCAAATGCCATCTGGCAAAAGTCAGCCGACAACGGGCATTGCATTGATTTCGATAGATCATTTCGTTGTTCCAAGGGGACTTGGAATGACTATCTCGACAGGGCTGAAGCCTGGTTCTTCCTTGGAATGTAGCGTCTGTGACAGCTTGTCATATTGCACTTTCATCAGCAAATCACTCTGCCACAAAGAAGGCGCGGAAATGGTCATCTGATAGAATTGTGGCCAGGTGTCTGTCCTCGTGAACTCAAAATGGTGCTGTTTCCAGTCCAACTGCAAATATTTGTCCCATTCGCGTCCAGGCACTCTTCCGCTGGCGATCACGCCGTGGGCACTGTTCCATTCCTCCAATGGTTTATTGTTGAATTGCCTTCCACGATGTCCATCAAAGACATCCGCCAGGAGGGTGGCGGTGGCAGACGGGACCCCGCCAAACTCTTCTCCATCAAACCAATATTCGGTCTCGTAATCAAACAGCACCAAGCCCTTATGACATTTGGCGAGATTGATTTCACACGCGGTAATCGCTCCTGACATCACCTTTGGAGGCACAAAGGAAAATGCCCTGCAACCGCCGACCGCTGAAATGTCCAGCAAATACAGCAACTGCTTGGGGTAGGAGTAGCAGAAGTGCGGATCCATAAACCACTGACGTTCTCGCTCCTCGCGCTTTTGAATCGCCGCTAGGAGATACAGATGCTCTGCGGTGGCAAGATAATAGAAGCTAGGATGCGTATTCTCGTATGTCACATCTGGAAATATGCAGCCTCGGAGTGCAAAAAGCAACATGAATCCCAGGATTGCCAATATTATTAACGCAATTCTCTTCATTGCACAGCTCACTTTATGGGGATTATGAACCGAATATCGTCAGCAGGCTTTTCTCCCGAACTATGATTGTTCAGGCCGCTGTTGTCTTTGC
>JAFSTJ010000682.1 GCA_017450525.1 Victivallales bacterium
CATCCTGCTTTTCTACTGAAGCTGGCGCTATGTCCTGCTCGACCTGTTCTTCTGGTGGATCCTGCAACTCCCCTTCATCCGCATCATCGTCGGCCTCTTCCTCCAGCATTTCAGGATCATCTATGGGATCGTCATCCAATCCATCAGTATTGGGGTCGGACTTCTCACCCTCGTCCTGAATTGGGACCTGTGCCTTCTCCTCCTCAGAAGCCACCGCATTTTCCACGAGTTCCTCATCCTCGTCCCAATTCTCATCCATTCCTGAGCCAGTTCTGGTCTTCATTGTTGCTTCCTCATATTGCTAGTCTTCTGGGGAAATATCATCTGCCGAGGTAATCAGTATCTGTCTAGGCGCGGTGCCAACCTGTGGTCCCACGACACCACGCTCCTCAAGTTCCTCCATCAGGGAGGCAGCCTTGTTGTATCCAATGCCAAGTGAACGTTGCAAATAACTTACAGTCGGGCGCTTGGAAGTGAGAATAACCTGCACTGCCTTCTGGAAAAGACTGCCTTCGCCGCCATTGCCGCCACCATCAATTGCGCCATCTTCGCCGTCTGCATCCACTTCCTCAGGCCTGCGCATCACACTGTCATCAAAGTGCTGTTCGGCCTGGGCGGAAACAAACTGAGCAACCCTGTTGCGTTCATCGTCACTGGCCATGCCGCACTGGATTCGCTTGATATCGCTTGCGCCTGGCGGAATGAAAAGCATGTCTCCCATGCCCAGGAGCGATTCCGCGCCCTTGCCGCCGATAATCGTCTGCGAATCGACAACGGATGCTGTCTTGAATGCGATTCTCACGGGGAAGTTGGCCTTGATGGTGCCAGTCAATGTATGGGTATCTGGGCGCTGTGTGGCGATTATGGTGTGGATGCCTACCGCACGGGACTTCGCTGCAATGCGGGACAGTTTGTTCTCGACCTCGCTCTTCGCCACCAGCATGATATCCGCCAGCTCGTCTATGATAATCACGATGAAAGGCAAAGTCTGCGGGATGGGGTCGCCATTTTCGTCCAAGATTGGTTCGGCTCCTTCAGGAAGTGGCGGGCGCTTGTTGAAAGTGGCAATGTCCTTGGCACCGACTTTGGCAAGAACCCGATATCTGCGCTCCATTTCGTTGATTGCCCAATTCAATGCCAGTGGCACGTCGGCTGCGTCGTTTATGACTGGCGTAATAAGATGAGGCAGGGTTGAATAAACCTGGAATTCCACCACCTTAGGGTCAACCATGATGAAGCGCAACTGATCTGGCCCGAACTTGAACAGCATGGATTCAATCAGCAGATTCATGCAGACGGACTTGCCACTGCCAGTGGTGCCCGCCACCAGCACGTGGGGGGCCTTTGCCAAATCCAGAATCTGTGTCTTGTTGCTGATGTCCTTTCCCAGAAGAAGCGGTATCTGCTCCTTGCCGCTTGTCCATGCCTTGTCCTGGAGCAATGAGCGCATGGGAACCACGGCGCGCTTCTCGTTAGGAATCTCCATGCCCACCAGTTCCCTGCCTGGTATTGGTGCAAGTATTCGCAGGGACTGGGCTGCCAGATCCATTCTGAAATTGCTTTCCAACTGTGTTATGGCACTGAGCTTGAGGCCAGGCGCCGTCTTGATTTCATAAAGGGTGACCTGAGGACCAGGCACGGCATCCTGCACAGTAGCGTCAATCTTGAAGTTGCTCAAGGTCGCCTGCAATATCTTCTTGTTGCGGTCAATTTCCTTTTCACTTGCCAACGTAGAACTGCTGACATCCCATTCGTCCAGCAAATCCATTCCAGGCAAGGTGTATTCGCCATTTGAACTATGCACCACAGCATACTCAACTGGAGGCGCAGTCTTCACAGGTGGCTTTTTAACTGGTTCCTGGGCAGGTGCCGAAGGCTTGCTGGAAACTGGTTCTTCCTCGATTTCATCTTCATTCGATATTGAACCACGCTGGCTTGGAAGTGGCAGTTCCTCATCTTTTCGGTTCTTCCATGCCTCCCCCATACTGCGGAACAGATTTTGCCAATCAGAATAGATTATATTCGCGAATGCAACCACAGTAATCACACTGGACAATATTAGAACACCTGCCCAATTCATGAACAAGGTGAGCTTGCCATTGGGTGAGGCAAGCCTCTGCCCAATTGCACCGCCTGGAAGACTGTGCAGGTTCAAGCCGTCCGCAAGACCTGAAAGCATATTGGGCCACAAGCCGAATAGCATCGCCAGACCGACCGCAAACACAAGATATGACACAAAATAGTCAAAGGACAACTCACGGTTCCGACCAGGAGACAAAAGCCGCCTGAAGGTGGATACAAAAAACATTAGCGCTATGGGATATGCCGCCAGACCAAACAATATCAGCATCGACCAGGAAACATAAACACCCATTATGCCAAACAAATTGGTGTGATGCGTCAATTCGCCCATGCCAGCCCGCACATAGTCCACTTCCTCTGGATTATAGGAATACACAGGCAGAATCGCCAGAAGCAGCACCACACTCAGCACTGCCATGACCAAGCGAATCAACTTAAAACCACCTTTTTTTTCCTTGTCTTCCTGCTCCTTGCCGTACATCTCCAAATACCTCCTTCGATAATTTTTTCTAATAAACGTTGTACTTAAACATACGTCAAATTATTCAAGATTATTGCTGTAATGCCGTAATATTAGTACTTCCACACAAAAAACTTCCATCTTTTCCATATCTTGCGGGCGTCAAAACGGCACTTTTTCAGATTGACCTTACCCCATGTCCTCGATGCGGAAGATGACAGGCTCGCTTGCCAGTTCAGGCAGGGCCGATATTTCCTTGGAGGCCGCCTCAATTGCCTTCACGCTGGCAAGGTGTGTCAACATTATCATAGGTACATGCTCGCCGCTGTTCTCCTTCTGCGTCACGCTTGCCAGGCTTATGCCGAGTTTGCCAAGGATGCCGCTGACCTTCGCAAGGACGCCAGGCTTCTCAACCACCAGCATCCTTATGTAGAAACGGGAAAGTATCTCGTCCTGGGACATGAAGCCATCATATCCATCATAGCAGGTGAAGGCTGGATTGCGCCTGGAGGCGCCGCTCGC
>JAFSTJ010000683.1 GCA_017450525.1 Victivallales bacterium
CCACAGTCCACAGTCCACTACATCAATAGGCCTTTCTCTGTGCGCCCTGGGGCATTTCCTGGTAGCCGCTGGGCTCCATTGTGAAAGTGCCCCTGCCGCCAGTCAGGCGCGGCAATGCCTTGCCAAATCCGAACATTTCAGCCAGAGGTACCTCGCAGATTATCTTCTTCGCGCTGCCTGCGCTGGCAATGTCATGTATCACAGCACGGCGTGGCTGCAGGTACATGGTGATTTCGCCCGTGCAGTCATCAGGCACTGTGACTTCCAAGTGCATGATAGGTTCCAGTATCATGGTGCCAACCTTGGTCAGCGCCTGGTTTACCGCCTCCTGCACGGCACCCGCCACGGCGCCTTCAGTAGTCAAGTCTGGAGTATATTTCAGTTCCTTCAGAATGGCCTCCACATAAATCATCTGATATCCATTGAGGCCGCCAGTATGTATTGCCTCCGCCAGAGTACGCTCTGCCGTATGGAACATTATCTTCGGGATGTTCACCATATCCCTGACCTCGTTTTTCACTTCGAACATAGAGCCACCCTTTGGCAATGGACGGAACTCCACCGTCAGCCCCGCAGCAAGATGCGTATCGCCGAACACCCTGTCAAACTCGACTTTCTCAATGGTTGCGGCATTCAATGTCTCGCGGTACGCAACCCTGGGTTCGCCGCAGCGAATGTCCAGGTTGAAGTCATCCGTCAAACGCTTCATATTGATTTCCAGGTGCAGTTCGCCCATTCCAGAAAGGATGCGCTGGTGCGTATCCTCGGAAATGGACTGCGTCAGGGTCTGGTCCTCACGGCACAGCATGGACAGTGCCTCGTCCAGTTTGTCCTTGTCCTTAATGGACTTTGGCTCCACCACCATTGAGATGACAGGTTCTGGGAATGTAATCTTATCGAATGCAACCACATGCCTGCCGTCACAGAGAGTGTCGCCTATGCCACAGTATTTAAGTACAGTTATGCCCACTATGTCGCCGACAGTCGCCTCTTCCACCAGTTCCGTGTTCTTGGCATATATTTTGAAAATCTGTCGTGCACGCACCTTTTCGCCAGTACGGGCGTTGGTCACAGTGGCATTCGTCTTCAGCACACCCGAATACACACGCAGGAAGAACAGATCCGCCGTCTTTGAGGCATTGACCTTGAATATGAAGCCAGTGAAGTCCCCTTTTGTGCTTGGAGCGATGTCCGTCTCCTCTTCGGTCTTCACGATGAAAGCCTTTCTGGGCGGGCAATCCAATGGCGAGGGCAGATATTCGCCCACGGCATCCGCCAAAGGCTGTATGCCCATGCACTTCTTAGCACTGCCCAGGAACACAGGCACCAGTTTCCGCTCCCAGGTCAAGCGGCGTATCTCTGCCTTCAGTAAATCCAACGGAACTTCCTCCTCGTTCAGGTACAGTTCCGCCACCTCGTCCGAATGGTCTGCCACCTTTTCCAGCAATTCGGTATAAGCCTTCTGCCAGATTTCTTCCTGTTCAGGCAGCAAGTCCTCCCTGTGCAGTTCCTCGCATTTTTCGCCAGAGAAGTGTATTTGCTTTTTGGAAAGAAGATCAATCATTCCGCAGAAATCATTCTCCAATCCAAGTGGCGCCTGCATTGGCAATGCGCAATTGCCGAATTTTTCGTTGATTTCAGCGACAGTGCGTTCAAATGACGCACCTATGCGGTCCATCTTGTTCACGAAGGCAATCTTGGGCAAGGAATATCCATCCGCCTGGCGCCAGACCTTCTCGCTCTGCGCCTCAACGCCTTCCACTGCGCTGAATATCACGACAGCGCCATCAATCACACGCAGGGAACGTTCCACTTCCGCAGTGAAGTCAATGTGTCCAGGAGTGTCAATCAAATGGTAGGAATACTCGCCCCATGGAATCGTGGCGGCTGCGGCGGCGATGGTTATGCCGCGGTCCCTCTCCTGCGGCAGAAAGTCCATCACCGTAGTGCCTGTGTCAATTGTGCCGTAGCGATGCGTCAGTCCAGAGAAGAAGAGGAACCCCTCCGTTGTGCTAGTCTTTCCTGCGTCGATGTGGGCGATTATGCTAATGTTGCGTACTTTATCCAATGAAGGCATAGTATTTTCACCTGTGTTTTTTACGTTGGAAATTTAGGCGAAAATATAACCGATTATGCTGAAATGAAAAGCGTAATTCCGCAATGTTGCCAGTATCGTTGTTATTCCCCAATGTCCAACTTGCAAACTTCAGCAAAAAGGTGATAGTACCAACGTTTTTTTCACCCACCACACAACACAAGGACAACAACATGAAAATCAAGTCACTTATCGCCTGTTCTCTTCTGGTCGCAGGTCTTTATGCCCAGGAAGCACCCAAAACACAGCAGACTGCTGCAGCCCCTGCAAACAAGGTACAGTTGCAACTGCCAGAATGCATCTATGCCGTGCCTGGCAAGGAGATAAACGTCTATTTTGACAATATCGTACTGGTCATAAATCCAGACAACTACGAGTTCGACGTAACCTGCCCCAAGGGACGCAATGACAAGAAACGCTGGCGTTATATCCCGGAAAAAGAGGATGTCGGCACCTATCCCTGGTCTGTAAAGGTAATTGACGAAAGCGGCGTGCTGGCAGAGGCCTCCATGCAAATCCATGTGGCGCCTGACAATGCAGGCGAGGGAAAGGACATTTCCATCCTCATCGTGGGTGACAGCCTGACCAATGCCTGCGTATATCCAACTCGCATTCTGGCTAATTTCCAGACAACTGGCAATCCAAAGGTGAAAATGGTGGGATCCAACGGCCCTAGTTACAAGCCGCAACCCAATGGCGTAGCCCACGAAGGCTGGGCTGGCTGGTGCTGGGATTCATTCATAACCCGCACCGAGCCGCCTAAAAAAGAGGGAAAACTGAAGCCATACGAAATCGCCAGCCGCTTTATAAACAAGGTGGATGGCAAGCCCGTCCTGGACTTCAAGAACTACTTCAATATCTACAATGGCGGAAAGGCGCCCGACTTCATCACATTCCAACTTGGCGTCAATGACATCTTCAGCGCAACCGATGAAAACCGCCCCGAGAAAATCAAGTTCATCCTTGACAATGCGGACAAACTCATCGCAGCCGCACGCAAGGGCGCACCGAACGCCATCATCGGCGTCGGTCTGGTCACGCCTGGAGCCAGTTCACAAGACGCATTCGGCAAGAGTTACACCTGCGGGCAGACACGCTGGCAGTACAAGAAAAACCAGCACGCACTCAACCAGGCAATGCTGGAAAAATTCAAGGACTATGCCGACAAGAAGGTCGTCATCATCCCCACAAGCCTCAATCTCGACTGCGAAAACAACTTCCCATCTGCGCCTGAAAACGTCAATCTTGACAATATTGCCGAAACAACACGGCAGACTAATGGCGTGCACCCAGCGGCAGCAGGCTACAGGCAAATCGGTGACACATTCTATGCCTGGATGAAATACTTCCTGAAATAACCGCAAAACATAAAATGTGAGCGCCGAGGCGGCGCTCACTCAAGTTGGACAACCCGTACGGATGCCTCAAGGGCTTTCCCCTGTAAGTTGTTCAACTTGAGTGAGCGC
>JAFSTJ010000684.1 GCA_017450525.1 Victivallales bacterium
AAAGGGAATTGACGACCCAAGCAAAGAGCGCAGCGCATATATCTTCGAGCAGGTACAGCTGCGTTTCATTGCGCTGCCAAAAGTCAAGGTACGCAAGCCAGCGCCAACAGGCGAATTGCCGTTCATCTCGCCAAAGCCCGTGCCCGCAAAGGCAAACTACACATGGCATGAGGAAGCGGGCAAGCAGGATTGGTCCGTCACCGTCAACAATGAGACTTTCAACGTGCAGCGCAGCTTCTCCACGCAGGAAGGCAAGCAGGTCACAGGCGACAACCAGTGGTTCACCGTCAAGCGCAGCATACATCCTAGCATAGAAGCAATACATGTGTCAGAGACAATTCAAAACAAAACAGACAAGCCACTGCCAATCCGCATGGAATATTATGTAGACTTCGGCAAACGCATGGTCGCAGCCAGAGTCGGCGGCTACGAGCCATTCGGCCTGACTGGCGAAAACACCTGCGAAATTAACCCCACCAGTTTCGGCAGCACTGGCAAGTCTGGCATTGGCCTCATGCCCTGGAGCGATGCCTTCACCGTGCACATCTGCAACCGCGTTGGCAATGGCAGGTTGAGCATCGCGGACGACAACCTGGTCATCCCCGCAAACGCAGAGCACGTTGTGGAATATCTGGTATTCCCAATTGCGGACGGCGATTTCTGGAGTTTCATCAACAGCGCAAGACGCGTATGCAAGACGAATTTCAAGATGGAATACCTGCTGGGCGAGGTCAGCAACAGGGCGAACCCGCCAGGTGAAGTCACACTGAACCAGCTGAAGAACCTGTTCGATGTGAAGAAGTCCAACTGCATGCACGGGCACAACATGTGGCCAATGTACAAGAAGGCGGACGGCAAGTACCAGTACGCATGGGGCACAGCATGCCGCAAGATCAACCAGACTGGCAACAAGCTAATGTTCCAGCACATCAAGAAGAACTATCCCCACGTCAAGTACGGCCTTTATTTCCACTGCTATCTGGATCCATCGGACAATGCGCCCACCGACTATGCGGACTGCCAGATACTGAAGGCGGACGGGCAGCCCGCCCTGTATGGGCGTTTCGGTGAAATGTACTGCCCCAGAAAGGGCACCGTCTATGCCGCCGAACTGGAAAAGGTCATAAGGATGATTTTTGATGAATTGGAATGCAACGCCATATACTGGGATGAATTCGGTGTCTCCAATGCGAAATACAACTACGCGCCGCCCTGGGATGGCGTGTCTGGCGACATTGACACGAAGGGCAGGCTTGTTCGCCTCAAGAGTTCAGTGCGCCTGCTGAGTCTGCCCTGGCGCAAGGAAATGGTCTCCGACATCAAGCAGAGAGGTGCCGTGCTATACACCAATGGCAGCTTCCTCCCGAAATACGCTGGCCAATTCCAGGCGGAGAACTTTGTGGAAACGGCGACTATTTCATTCTGCAACCAGACCTTGCTTCTGTCCCCAATCGCACTGGGGAACCATCTTAGCGAGCGCAATGAAATAGACTGCTACAACTGGATGCTGAATGCACTGGATTTCGGCTGCCTGTATGCCTACTACAGCGCCAGAATAGTCTTCGACTACCCGACATTAAGCGCATATATGTTCCCATCAACACCGATGGAACTTCACAACGGCTACATCATCTGCCAAGAACGCATCATTACCAAAAAATCAGGCCTATTCGGTTGGAATGACACTGCAAAACATAGAGTGCATGTCTTTGACGAAAATGGGCGCGAAGTGCAGAACTTCAATGCCCCTCTCCGCACAATTAATGACCGTACATGGACAGAGCTGCGCCTACCAGAAGACTATTCCGCCGCCGTTCTGCATGAGGCAATTGGCAATTGATTCTTTAGGCAGTGAACAGTTCTGTGCGCTTGCGTTTAACATTAGTCGCGGAACTTGCGGAAGGCCCGCCACAGGAAAATCACGCATCCTATGCAAATCAGAATCCAGGAAATCGGAAGCGGGAGGCTATTAGAAAGGCGGCGAATACCCTCAAATCCCATCTCTACGGCATCTTGAATGCTGTGACAAACGCTTTGGCTGAAGGTCTGGACTGCAAGATATAAGCAATAAAGCGAGCCGCCTGCGGTTATCAATGCAAGTCCTGTTTCAGAATAGCAATCCTGTTCCACTGCGGCAAATTGGACTTGATGCCCAAACTTACCACCCTAAGCCCAAAGATGTGTTGATGCGCCAATTCAAAACTCTGTGTCTATGGGGCAACAAAGTGTCTCTGCGTTGTCTATTGCGCTGAGCGCTGCTTGATTAGTTCCTGCATCTCCTCTTTACTGATTTCCTCGATGCGCACATTATCAAAATAGCAGACGCCAACGGGCCAATACACGTAAATCCTGACCTTCATTAACTCTGTGTGTGGGGACTTTGCCGTTGGATTGAAGCCGATGGAGAAGGTTTGCCACTTGTTTTTGTCCAGCGGTTCAGCGTGCAGCCTGGTCTGGTAACTGTCGATTAGAACATCCCGTTTGGGGTGCTTGCGGAAGCCTTTTATCCACACAAAGGGCTTTGAATTGCCCTTTCCGTCTATGGTCAGTTTGTAGTTCTGCCCTGGTTTTACTGGTATTAGCATGGAATCGAACTGCACGCCTTCATTGCCTCCTATGGAGGAATAGAACGGCGCTTTGGCTAGGATGGGGGCAGGGGGCGTGGCTTCTGGATTGGTTTTAAGTTCCTTGAGAAAATCCAGCACCTGTTGACGATCAAGGCGCGAATCCAGTTTAACCACATTTCCACGTCCTTCCTCCTGCACCATGAATGTGGTGAGCCCATTGGGGCGTTCCCAGTTCAAGGGGGC
>JAFSTJ010000685.1 GCA_017450525.1 Victivallales bacterium
CTTTGCCAGCCTTCAGCTGCCAGGCTATCGTGGAAATCAATGTATGACTACCTCATTGTGAGCGCCGCAACCGCGCTCACATTAACCAAACTGGACACCCAAATGCACTACGATGGCATATACACTATCAGGCACTATGCTCGTGAACAGAAGCATATCGTGCCTGATTTTCCTGTCGCCATCTTTGAGCTTCCCGTCGGTGTGCAAAGAGAGCAGTGCTGGCATGAGCACAACTCCATTGAACTGGTATTGATCACCGCAGGCGCAGGCCGCCATGTCATTGACGGGCATAGCGCAGCCATAAGAAAAGGAGATGTGCTGGTAATCTACCCAGGCTTCAGCCATGGCTACGAGAATTGCGGTACACTGGCACTGGTCAATCTGATGTATGACAGTTCACGACTGCCGTTTCCCATTCTGGACGCCGAGAAAATTCCGCTGTTCCGCTCGCTTTTTCCTGAAAATCTTGCTGACATACCGTGCAAACCATCACCTGAACCGCTTCTGCATTTTAACAATGACGAGGATATGGAGGAGGTTCTGCGAGAAATACGCAGCCTCAACAAGGAGCTGTCCACGCCATTGACGGGAAACCTGCTTTTTTGCACTGTGTCTCTTCTGCATATCCTCCTTTCCATACTGAATCTGACCAATGCTAGGCAACAGATTCCAGCAGAAAGCCACCCATATACAATCGCCAAGATATTGGAGTACATCAACAAGAATTACACAAAACGGATACCACTTGAAGTGCTCGTTAGAATGTCCCGCCTGTCTCCAAGGGTCTTCCAATACAAATTCAAACAGCTGACGGGTCTAAGCGTAACTCAATACATCCTTGCAAGGCGCCTTAACCGCGCAAAAGACCTCCTCACCGCCAATGCGGAAAGGCCCATCCAAAACGTTGCATTTGACTGTGGCTTCCAAGACCTCTCGTATTTCACGCTCCAGTTTCGAAGGCATAATGGCATCACCCCAAAACAATATCGCCTGGACGCAAAGAAAGACAGCGATAAATCTTCTAAAATCTAGAACCCTAGAACTCCAGGCTTCTAAAACAACGCTTTTTTCGTAAAAATTATATAATTTTACGTTTTTATTATAACATCGCAAGGCTTTGTTGGTTATAATTAGCATTGTTTGATTAATAGATACTTAACCATAAAAACCATGAGGACACCCAAAATGAAAAATCGTTTCACTTTGATTGAATTGCTGGTGGTAATCGCCATAATCGCCATCCTGGCGGCAATGCTCTTGCCCGCCTTGAGCAAGGCAAGGGAGAAGGCGCGGGCAATCTCCTGTGTCAACAACCTCAAGACCATCTCAACCGCCGTTCGCCTCTATGCGGATGACAATGAGGACTACATCGTAACTGTGACCGCCAATAATTTCGGCATGACTCTTCCTGAAGACAAGACCTTCGGGCAGGATGCCTCTCGCAAAAATGGATGGTACATGCTCCTGAACTATGGGAAACATCTGAACATCTGGACTGGCGGAGACGTTGTAAGCGGCGACTGGAATGTCCTGATGTGCCCAAGTCAGCCACATAATTCCAGCACAGGCGCACTGCTAAAGTACGGTAACACCGACTACGGTCTCACCAGCGGGACAACATACGTCAATCCTCGCACTGGATCCACTCTCCAATGGCCCCGTTTCCTCCAGGTGGTCTCACCTAGTGCCAAATATCTCTTTGCCGATGCCATTGATGTTAACAATCAGGGGAAATACAACATGAACATCTGCGCACAGAACCCAACGGCAAACAACGGAGTCAGCGTCCCCACAGACCGCCACAACAACACCTGCAACATTCAATTCGCCGATGGCCATGTGGAGGCGGTGAGACGGCGTGGCACCAACATCAACTGCCTGATGCCAGAAGCCCCGACAGCCTCCACAGATACCCTTTACTGCCTTCAGAAATAGACTTGGAGGACACAGCTGATGAAAAAACTCCTGCTTGCATTTTTGCTTATTCTGGGATGCTGCCTTCAGGCGGCGCCCATGCTGACCTCATTCGGCGCGCTGGGAGAGAATGACCTCGGCGGCTATGGCCTGATGGTGAAGAACTTCAGCTTTGACGGTGCACTGGAAAGCGCGGAGTGCCTTCGAGTCTGCGAGGCGCTTGACGGTTCCAACTGCTTGATAATCAATGACAAGAAGGCCTCTTTGGAACATATCTTCGGTGAGGCAACCATCCGTGAGGCAGTCATTCGCCTGCTGGAGCGTGGCGGACTGGTTTTCATCTCCATTCCAAACTGGAGCTGGATGACCAAGCGCCCCGCGGCGCTCTATGCCTTCTTCAAGGAAATCGATGCGCCACTGCCCGAATCCTATCATGGTTTCCCTTCGAAAAACAAGCAGGAGGCCAGCGAGATGACTGCGGAATTCGCGGATCAATGGCCAGGAAAACCCGAAAAGGGATTTCCTATTCCGGCAGGTGGGCATGCGGGCACGAAGTATGACAGCCGCTGGAAGCCACTCTGGGTATCATCGGTGGACCACAAGAGCGTTACTGGCCTGATCCGCAGTGATGTCAAGGGCAAGGGGACTGTGCTAGTCAACTACGCCCACAAGATGCTGTGGCGTCCCTTGTCACCCTTCTTCCTTAACGTGGTGAAGCATTTCTACGGAATCGAGCCTGGCGGGCGTAGAAAGCCCGCAAAAGACGGTGCAAACAAGAAAACCGAATCTGCCCTCCCCTATTGCGACATACGCAAACCCCAGCGTTTTGACCTTGTACTCAAAGTAAGCGGCGAGAAATCCCCATGCACAACGGAAGTCACTCTTACTCCAGACGAGACGTCGCTTAAATGCCGTTTTTTTTGCCTGTCGCTCCAGCCGAATGCGCTGCGAGCGAACATCACAACTCATGACGGACCCGTCTGGCTCGATGATTCGGTGGAGCTTTTCATCCAAAGCGGCCTGAAGTCATCCGCCCCTGTTTATCATTTCATTGTCAACTCAAAAGGCGTCGTCTATGACGCCAAGGATTCATCGGCAAACTGGAACTGCGCAGGCCTCAAAGTCGAGGCCAAGACTACACAGCGTGGATACGAGGTGGCCCTTGAAATTCCATTCGCATCCCTGGGCATTTCCAAAAAGCCATTCCGCGCCAACTTCTGCCGTGAGATGAAGACTGGAATACCCCTGAAGGAAGGGGAGAAGCTCACGTTTGAGCAGCAGCTTCAGGCACTTAGGAAGATGCCTTCCTTCGATTCCACGGATTACTTCACCTGCTTCGGCTTCACGGATTCGCTCGAGGCCGCACCGACGCGCACTGTAGCAGATTCCACCAAAGGGGTCGAAATCTACAAAGTCCCCACATTCACAAAAATCTACCCTGACTATGCCCCTGAAGATGGCGAGAAGGAGACCGAGCAGCTTCAGTTCACCGTCGCACGCAATGACAAGGAAATCGGAATACTCGCTCTGCTCAACAACAGCGAAACAAACCTCCGCTACCGCGTGGAAATCGACCCAACGCTGGACAAACGCCAAGAGCCAAGCAGCTCGCTCTTCTCCATCAAGGAGGTTCTCCCATTCCGCGCGGTCAACCGCCAGGTCTTCTGGGAAATCGTCACGCCTCTGAACCAGGCGGCAGTCATCTCCGCTCCAGGCAATGACCTGTCTGTCCTCTCCGTTGAAATCAAAACCCAGCTGCCGCCTGGAATCTACCAAGGGGGCTTCACTCTCATACCCGTAAACGCTGACGTACCACAGCGGCGCATCACACTCCAAGTCGAGGTTCTCAACCTGGAACTTCCTGACAAACTGCCATTCGAGGTCTATCTGTTCGGTCCCTACACGGGCGGACGGCGCTACTGGACGCAATGGGGCGCAGAGACGGCGCCACTATTTTGGCAATACGTCAATTTCTTCAAATCATACCATGCCTGGACTATCCACAGCCGAGACCCCCTCAACCAGGCAATCTCCATCAAAGGCAAGGAAATTATCGTCTCCGACAAGAAGGAGGACTATCTTTTCGATGAAAAGGAACTCATGGCGGCAGGCCTGAAATGGTCTTACCACTATGGTGTCTGGGCGGTTCTCCATGGCCGCCTTAAGCAGGCAGGCCTCCCATGCACACTGAAGGACGAAACTGTCCGAAGCCGTTTTGAGGAGGCCATCCGCCGCTGGAGCCAGTTCGCCAAGGAAGAAGGCATAGACTTCAATAGCTTCTGGGTGCCAGTCTGGGATGAGCCCCGCACCGACGCAATTGAAGAGACCATCCTCGCCTCCGACATCGTCCGCAAATATGGCTTCAAGACCAACCAGACTCTCGCCAACTGGACCACCATCGAGGATGTGCAGCGCCTCTGCGGGCATGTGGACTGCTGGATTCCCATCGAGTACCACATCACGGGAAAGAACAGCGGAAAAATGCTGGAGCTTATGAGGGCAACTGGAAAGCCCATCATGCCCTACATGTGCAGCGTCGGCGGCAACATGGAGCACTACCACGGCTATTTCCGCTACCGTGGCATCCGAGAATTTCTCATCCATGCAAATGGCGTTGCCCTCTGGTGCGCCAATGCCTGGCGCGGCAATGACTATGACAGCCGCATGGACACGAAGATGCGGGGTACTCATCTGGTGCACCGCTCGGACACTGGTCCCGTCCCCACCCTCCGCATGGAAGCCCTCCGCGAGGGACTTGAGGATTTCCACTGGCTCCTTCAAGCGGAGAACTCCAAGAACCCAGCCGC
>JAFSTJ010000686.1 GCA_017450525.1 Victivallales bacterium
CCACAGTCCACAGTCCACTAATCACTGTCCACTATTTTGTCTTGCGATGAGTGAGAGCCATGCCGCCCTGGAATTCCTGGGCTTCATTGCTGTCCAGCAGTTCGGTATGATATTCTGCCACCTTGTGGACGGCCTCGATGTACATGTCGATATATTCTGGCTCGTAGTGCTTGAACCAAGGTTCGCCCATGACAAGTGAGTTGATATGTGCCGAAACTGGCAGTTCGCCAGTCAGTGCGCGAACATCTGTTCCTGGAGGCAGGTTGAGGCCTGCTGTGGGCCTGCCGTGGCCGTACACGTCGAAGTCGTAGAAGAAGCTGGAGAGGTGCAGTGGGAAGTTGCATCCTGCATAGAAGCCCTTGCCTGCGCATTCAGCGCAGAGTGCCTTGGCGAAAGTCACGTTGGAGATGCCGCCGAATGCCTCTGGATCATAGCGGAAATGGGAAGCATACCAACCTGCCTTGTCGGAATTCTCCCACTTGGGGAAGATCTTGTGAATGCCCTTGACATCCGCCACGCCATCCCAGAAGTAGGTCATAGCCTTGGTGATTTCCTCAACTTCCGCTGGGTACTTCTTCAGCTGCTCCAGACCGATTGCTGCGGATACCTGGTGCATGCGGTTCTTCAAGCCGCCAACTGGCACGATATTTGTGGCGGCATATTCCTCCTTGGCATAGACCTCACTGATACGGTCGTAGTGGCCAAAACGAATAGCCCTGCGATAGACCTCAGGGTCATTGGTCAGCATCATGCCGCCTTCGCCGATTGCAAAGGACTTGCCGCTCATCAAGGACATGCCTGCCGCGTCGCCGAAGGTACCCAGCATACGGCCCTTGTAATGGCCGCCCTGCGCGTGGGAAACGTCCTCAATCACCTTGATGCCGTGCTTCTTGGCGATTGCCATAATTGGGTCCATGTCAGCAGGATGCGCCTCGTAGTGGACCACCATGACCGCCTTGGTGCGTGGAGTAATGTGCGCCTCGAAGCTGGCTGGATCCATCTGGGAATTCTCGGGGTCGATGTCGCAGAACACCACTGATGCGCCCAATGAAAGGGCGCCTGTGCAACTTGCCCAATAGGTGACAGATGTGCAGATGAGCTCGTCGCCAGGGCCAAGACCAACGCCGTACATTGCCGCCGTGAGAGAGGCAGTGCCAGTGTTGTGCGTCAAGGCGTACTTAGTGCCGTTCCACTTGGCGAATTCCTGTTCAAAGCGCTTTGAAATGTCCGTGCCAGACATATTGCCCGCTTCCAGCACATCCAACTGCGCCTTGCGCATAGCATCATTGACGATTGGCCAATGGAACATGCGCGCCTTGTAATCGTCAGCCTTCATCACAGGTGTACCACCCAAAAGTGCAAGATGACTCATTCTTCTCAATCTCCTCTGTTTTTTTGCCTTGAAAACGCTATTTTTATGCCAATGGTATATTTTTCCTACCAATGGTCCAAAAGATAAGGCATTATTTTGTTTTTTCAATCGCCAACAACAGGAAAAAGTGCGCAACTTTTTTGAAATGGGAAAAAATCCGTGTACAGTAGAAACAATTTTATTATTTTTTAGTATTCCAACCCAAAATGAAGGTGTACAAATGAAGAGAATCATCGTTTCAAGTGTCCTGCTGTGCTGCGCAATGCTGATGGCGGACTTCAAACTGGACAATGTGTTCAGCAGCAACATGGTATTGCAGCGTGGCGTTCCAATCAACTTTTTCGGGACTGGCACGCCTGGCTCCAAAGTCAAGGCAGAGTTCAAAGGCAAGACCGTGGAGGCAAGCGTTGATGCGGACGGCAATTGGAAGGCGGAGTTTCCCGCCGCCGAGGCAGACCATGTGAATTACACCGCCACATTCAAGGATGACAAGAAGACCGTGGAATTGAAGGACCTGCTTCTGGGCGATGTTTGGTTCTGCTCTGGGCAGTCCAACATGGCATTGCTCATCGGCGCCACATTCAGGCGCGGCAGCACAGCCCAGAACTGCGAAGAGGAAGTCAAGAACGCCACGCATCCTGAACTGCGCTATGCAGGGCAGCAGCGCAGAAGCAGCCATGTGAAGGGCTTGCCTGCGGCGCTGGAATTTGGCGGCTGGGTCAAGTCATCCCCGCAACATGCCGCAAGATTCAGCGCTGTGGCATACTTCTTCGGCAGGCAGCTGAACCAGGATTTGAACATTCCAATCGGCATAATCAATTCATCCTGGGGTGGCACCAGCATCCAGCAGTGGATTTCCAGAGAAGGCTACTACAAATCTGGCGTGGAGCCAGAGGCATCAAGCGTGCGCCGCCTGGACAAGACAGAAGAGGAACTGGATAAGTTCGACGCCGAAGAAAATGAACGCTACATCACAAACGCCAAGAAATGGTACGATGCACTCTACGCCGCAAAGCCCGAGCTGGTATTCGATGAGACAAAACTCAATGTGGCGGAAATGAAGACCGATGACTGGAAGGAAAAGCTTATGTACAAGCCAGGCACCTTCCATGTCCGCTGGTACAGCCAGTCCTTCAAGCTAATCCCAGCCATGAAGGAAAGCTGCTTTGTCTTCATCCAGAACCCAAGTGTGCAATGCGATGTGTGGCTGAACGGTAAGCACGTGGCAAAGACACGCCCAGGCACTGGCAAGTGGCTCAAGCGCCCAATGGACATCGCCATTCCAAAAGACGCCGACAAAGAAGGCACCTTCACGCTTTTGGTCAGGGCGGAATATGTTGACAGGCAATTCCAACCTTGCGAAAACGACCTGCTGCTGAAAACCGTTCTGCGCAACAAGGCAAATCAAACCCAGCAGCTGAAGGCATGGAAAATAAAGGAGGAAACAGCCCTGGTTCTGAAGAAGGACATGAAACTGCCCAGATTCCCAGCCTTCCCCGAATGCTCCCACAGGAAGCCAAATTGGTACACACATCTATACAATGGACAGGTGGACGCATGGACAAAACTGCCCATCAAGGGCGTCATCTGGTACCAGGGTTGCTCCAACAACGGCAATATGCACTACTATCCTCTGCACAAGGCGCTTATCCAGGACTGGCGCAACAAGTGGAAGCAGCCTGACCTGCCTTTCATCATCACGCAGCTGGCAGGCTATGGTGCCAAGTTCACCAAGGACTGGAATCAGTACGATCCAACTGCGGTGCAGCCATACGCGCTCACAAGAGACATACAGATGCAGATGCTGTCCATTCCCAATGTAGGCCTCGCCTGCACAATCGACATCGGCGAAAACACCAACATCCACCCAGCCAACAAGCAGGATGTGGGCAAGCGTCTGGCGCTTGAGGCGGAACGCATCGCATACAAGAAGAACGTTGTCTCCCAAGGCCCCATTTTCGACAAGGCGGTTCCAGAAGGCAATGCGCTGCGCATTTTCTTCAAGAACGCAAAGGGACTCAAGACCAGCGACGGCAAGGCACCTGCTGGCTTTGCAATCGCAGGCGAGGACAAGAAGTTCGTGTGGGCTGACGCAAAGATCGAAGGCGAGAACATAATCGCCAGTTCACCAAAAATTGCCGAGCCAAAATACGTACGCTATGCCTTCATCAACTTCCACAAGGACCTGAACCTGCAAACCGGCAGCAACCTGCCCGCATACCCATTCCGTTCAGACGCAGTGGACTATAGCCAGATAAAATGAGTGATTAGTGGACTGTGGACTGTGGACTGTGGAC
>JAFSTJ010000687.1 GCA_017450525.1 Victivallales bacterium
CCACAGTCCACAGTCCACAGTCCACTGTCCACTTTAATCACTTGTCCAGGACGATGATGTCTTCTGGCAGGATGTTGAGGGTTGCGTTACCGCCTTCCGTATCGAATTTGGGATTCATTTCCAGGAAGTCTAGTGAAATGCCGCCGATGTTGGTCGTGGCGGTATGGCTTGATACCTCGCCTAGATAGGCGGTTTCTTTCAGTGTTGCAGGCAGGCTGTTTGGAGCAGGAATTGTGAGGCTGATTGCCTCGGGGCGTATGGACAGGTGAACCTGGTCTCCAACCTTTGCATTTTGCGGTGCCTCTTTTGCCAGAAGGTCGCCTGCCGCAGTCTCTATAATGACGGCATCCGTTTGGATTGCCTTGATTTTGCCTGGAATCAAGTTCGTGTCACCGATGAATGATGCTACGAAGCATGATGCTGGCTTGCAGTAGATTTCACGTGGCGAGCCGATCTGCATGATTTGGCCATCCTTGAGAACGGCGACCTTGTCGGCCATGCTCAATGCCTCCTGCCTATCGTGGGTGACATAGATGCCAGTGAGTGCATTGTCCTTGCAAAGGCGGCGGATTTCCTGTCTCATATCTCTGCGCAGTTTTGCATCCAGGTTTGCCAGTGGCTCGTCCAGCAGCAGGCATCCAGGATGCACCACCAAAGTCCTTGCCAGTGCGACTCTTTGCTGTTGGCCGCCAGAAAGTTCGTTCGGCTTGCGGTCTGCCAGTTGTTCTATCTGGACGCTTTTCATGGCGTCTTTCACCATTTTGTCGATTTTATTCCGTGGCATTTTCTGCATTTCCAGGCCGAATGCCAGGTTCTGGTAAACCGTCATGTGCGGGAAGAGGGCATAGCCCTGGAAAACCATGGCTGATTCCCGCTTGTCTGGGGACAATTTGCTTACGTCCTTGCCGTCAAAGAGTATTCTGCCCGATGTTTGTTTTTCAAAGCCCCCGATGCATCTGAGGAGAGTTGTCTTTCCGCAGCCAGATGGGCCCAGCAGGAAGAAGAGCTGGCCATTTTCAATTTCGAGGCTGACATTGTCCAGTGCCTTTACATTGCCGAAGCACTTGGTCAGGTTTTCAATCGAGATTTTCATCGAATATCCTTTTGATTTCGGAACAGCGCATTAGGGAATGCACGGTTGTCCTTGTGTTTCCAGAGATTATCAGTACGCTGGTGTCGCTTGTTGCGGAGATTGCCCTTTTGATTTTGGGGATGGTGTTTTGCGGAAGCATGCCATAGTCGGCCGCCAGCCAGAGAAGCGAGAGCATGTTCAGGCTGCTGCCATAGCTGAGTTCGCAGTTTCCCCTTTTCATGCTTCTCATATATCCGTTGACGGCATTGAAATAGCCATTGATATTGTGCTTGAGGATGAACGAGCGGATGTCCTCCTCTGCAGACTTTACCAAATCTGCCGCTTCGTTCAGGCCTGAGATGGCAGCCGATGCATCCTCGCCTGGCTTGACCATGCTCAATGCGTAGAAGGAGGCCTTCTCCGCAAAGTCAAACACTGGCTTTATCTTGAAGTTGAATTTCTGGATGGCGTTCAACTGCTTGTTGTATTGGCTTATGGTGAAGGCTGGCAGGTTCAGGAAAAGTACAGTGCCGAATTTGCCTGTAATGGTGTCCTGGTTTTCCAATACTCCCTCAATATTCCTTTCCAATGTGTGAACCTCGTTCTTGAAAGCCTGGAAATCTTCCTGGGTTGGCAAGCCGCTGATCCACTTGTAGATTTTCAGCTTGCTGTCATTGTTGAAGATGCAGATTTCGTCAAAACTGTCCTTGAATACAGCTGTGACGCCTTTTGGGTTGGAGGCGATGTCTTTTTTCACCAGAAATTTGTCCGCGATTATGGAAGAGAGCGATGGTTGCAATTCAGGATGGAAGAGTGTGGCCTTGTCCCAGAGGCCGCATTTTGAAATGCCGTTTAGAATGTCCTGGCTGCCAATTGAGCGCTTTCTTTTGCCCGCATCGCCATTGAACTTTCTAATGTATGAGAAGCGTGTTGAAAGAATAATGCCGTTTCCATCGTCAGCCTTTGCCAGCCATGGTGGAAGTTTTTGTGCAACGTTCTTTATAGCTTGAGGTGTCATAGCGTTTTTCCTTAATTTGATATTGTATAATTGTGGTTTGCCTGGGATTTTTCTTCCCTTTATGTTGTTTTATAACGATTGTCAATAGCAAAATGTTTGTATAAAATTAACTCTTTGGAACCTCCTTCCGTATGGATTTGACATGCTGAAATTGATTAGCCAAAAATGAAAAAGAAATTTAACCGCAATATAAGGCCATTGCGTGAAAAATCCAACGGAAAAAAGATATTTTCAACTTGCGTAAGTAATGGGTCAGCCAATGATATTGACCAGC
>JAFSTJ010000688.1 GCA_017450525.1 Victivallales bacterium
CAGGACGAATATGACGAGGATTTCATTCCAGACGGCTTTTCCACGGTGACATTTGGCGATGGGCTGCCCTCCCCTGGTGCACGTTTTGTTCCCTCGCCCAATGGAAAGGCCCTGCTTCTTAAGACCAGTCCACCCATTTCCGAACTTCAACTCAGAAAGCAACTTGGGGTGAAGCATGAACGCATCTGGAGATGGCATAACGATGGCCCAGGCATAGAACGGCAGTGGCCACCGAATTACTTCAACAACCCGCTGCAAAGTACGATGCAACGTGTCAAGAAGGCACATCAGGATGGTTTTCTGGCAATTCCATACGCCATCTATCCAGCCATACATTACCCATCAGAACTGGCCGAGCAATTTGGCGCGGAATGGGAAACCATACCAGTCAACATGATCCCCTATCCGCCACCAGCAGGGCACCACATGTACCGTGTGTCACTTGCAGCCAAAGGCTATGCCGACTATCTGCTTGCAGGTCTGGAGGATGCCTTTGACAAGTATCAATTTGACGGCATCTACACGGACGGCATGTTAAGTGTGTTTGCCAACAGCAATGCCGTGGCTGGCTGTGGCTGGAGCGATACCCAGGGCAGGTGTCATCCCACGTGGCCTTTCTTTGCGGTTCGGGAAAACATCAAGCGCATCTACAAGCTGGTCAAGTCCAAGCCAGGAAGAATTGTGGAGAACCATCAGAGTTTTTCATTGCCAGCCATGCTCATTGGCTTTTCTGACAAGCTTTTCACGGGTGAACTGGAGGATTTTAGCGACCTTGATACAGCCAGAATGCGTTTTTCCGCAAGTCCTTGGGGAGTAAATCTTCAACTTCACAGGACAGAGGAATGGCTTCCGCTGAACGTCATGACAGGCTTGCTAGTAGGCACACAAGTGGATGGCAGGGCATTGGGCGGCAGACATGACCTGGCCAGAAAGTTCATGCGCATACAGCAAGCCATGGAGACATTCGGCACGGGAAATGCCAAATTCCTGCCATTCCATATTGCGGAGCCAAGCATCATTGAAGCCATGCCTAACAACGTGCATTGCGCCGCATGGGTGAAAAAGGACGCGGCTTTGTTGGTCATCGGCAACTATGGCAATGTTCCCATCAATGCGGAGATCAAGTTGAAAAAAGACTTCCTGGAAAGTGCCAGGCTCCCCCAAAAAGCATCATCCGCATTGACTGGCGCAAAATATCGCTATTCAGCAGAAACACTTCAGGTACCTCTGCTGCCGCGAAATTTTCAGATGGTGCTTATCAAGTGAATTGAGGTAATTTCAAAACTATCTTATCCACAGATTTCCACAGATTTCCACAGATTAATTTCATTTCAATAAAATGTCCTAAATGGACATAGATTCATCATTTTCTTGCACTTGAAAGCAGAGGCTTTCAAGTGCAAGAAAAAAATAGAATCTGTGCTATTTTAGCACTTTATTGAAATGAATGTATCAATCGCGCAATCTGTGATAATCTGTGGATAAAAATAAGTTTTGAAATTGGCCCAAAAGAAAGACTATGCTGAACTCGAAAACTTCAACAATGAAAAGAATGGGTAATATTTGCGTAATATTCCTATTGTTTCTGGCCATAGGTGCAATTGCGCAGCAGCAAAAGGTCCTGGATGGCTGGAAAATTGCAGAAGATACCAGCGCAATCGAGGAAAATGGCAAGGCAATACTGTCGGTTCAAGGCAAGCAAAGCAGCCTCGCCCGCAATGTTTCCAAGGAAGACAATTATATCCAGTTAAGAGTGGAAAAGTGCAGCCGCTTTTACATAACTGGAAAGAAGTTCCAACTCCCGCCAATTTGTCCCAAGCCAGGCGTTTACACCATACCCGCGACTGGCAATGACATGGAGAAGCAGACATCATTCCACATACGCTTTTTCCCAGGCGACTTTGTATTCAGTGACTTCAAGAGTTTTGCTACACATCAGGCAAACGGCGTATTCGTCGAGAAAAACGGGGAAGACATCGTAATTTCAATGCCAGTCAAGGAAAAGCCAGATTCGCTATCCTTGACGTTATATGCGGTGGACGCTGGAAAGAACTGGAAATTCAAGGGACGCCTGATGCGGCTGGACTGGCCTGGAGTGCCAGCCCGCCTGACAATGGAGGAAGATGGCGTCTATCGTGCCCGCTTCAAACTGCCAAAACTGTCCCATGATTTTTCAGCGCCAGCGATGACCTTGGTGGCGGAAGTATTTATGGCAGGCGGTGATAATCTCAACTTGGGCAATTACTATGGCTTCTTCCCATTTGAAGTGAAGATACAAGCCAGCAAACAGCAGACGGAGGAAGTGCGCCTGAAGCTCTACGACCTGGGACCCGCCAACGTAGTGCCGCAGGCGGGAGCGGTACGCGGAGACAAGGATTTAAGCTGGCAAGGACTAGGTGAACTCAAAGGCAACGGAGGACGCATCGCCTGGCTTGAGCCAATGCTGAGCACCTGGGCAGAAGTCGCACCTGGAAAAACAGCCACAGCAAACTTGAAGGTGGGCAAAGGGAAATACCTGGTGTCAATCGGCATTGGCTCAAAGACACTGCCCTCTTATGCCTCGCACAAACATGAGCCCACCAGCGGCTGCATAAAAATCAACGGCAAGGAAATATTC
>JAFSTJ010000689.1 GCA_017450525.1 Victivallales bacterium
AGCGCAAGGATATCGGCGAGGTCACGGTAAAGGGAAAGGTATTAAAGGGAATTGAAGTGTACAATTTCAGGCGCAGCAGTTATGCCTCCGCTGTCCAGCAGATGCATTTCCGCATAGGCGAGGGTTTCCAAGATGGATGCACTGGCTATGTATATGCAGTCTGGGACGGCGGGCAGCAGGAACCAAATCCCATCATCTTCAAGAAGACGCCTAAGTTCCCTGAAATAGGTCAGGGACTTAAGCATTTCACACTTGGATTGGGATGCAAGACGGAGCGCCCCGTACCACAATGGCGCAAGTTCGGTGTGAACTTCTATGAATTCTACGATTTTATCGTTCCTACTTTCATTGAAGACTGCAAGGGACCAGACCTCTATACGCAGCGCCAGAAGGACGCCGAGGCCGCTGGACTGAAGTACGGCGTGGAACTGGGCTCACTTTTCTCTCGCTATGGCAATGTGCTGAACGGACGCTTTCTGAAGGCGCACGGAACTATATTCCTGCCTGAAAAGAAGGTGTATCAACTGAATCCAAAGGATTTCCAGGCAATTAACGTGGACGGCAAGCCAGTCGGCTTCGTTTGCCCCTCATATCGCGGTCCATACTTTGAGAAGACACTGGATTTGCTCCGCATTGCGAAATACTACGGCTTCAAGTCCGTCACCTACGATGACGAGGATTGGGCTGAAGGTGTAACGCTGTGCCACTGCCCCCGCTGTCTGGAGAAGTTCGGAAAAGATCCCGCCAAGTATCCCAAGGAATGGCTGGAATACAAAACAGACCAGGTACAGGACATCTACCGCATCTTGCGTGAGACCATGGGCGAGGACGTGGTGTTTTCAACATGGCTGGACAATGGCGCACCAACCAAGTCCGTCACGCACCGTCTCTCTGACTACCGCAAGATTGGCAAGTACGTGGACTACATCAAGCCCATGCTGTACACGGCTAATTCCGCAGAGGTTGGCGAGCGCGCCCGTTTCATATCCAATCTGCTGAAGGGCACCCGTGCCAAACTGATCATGGGACTTAGCCCGAACCGTGTGTACGAATACTATCGTGTGGCCTCCCGCAACTATGCCTCTCCCAACGCGATGCGCGAGCAGGTGCTGGAATCAATTTTCAACGGTGCCGTTGGCATACATGTGTGGAACCACTTCTATGGCATCCGCGGGGCGCTGGGCTTCTACAACATCGCCCGCGCAGTGCAGGATCTGATGCCAGTTGAGGACATCATCTTCTACGGCAAGCCTGTGGAAATCAAAAGCAGCAACCCCGATGTGAAGGTGACCGCCTACGAGTACAATGGCGAATATGCAATCTTTGCCCGCAACTACGACCGCGATGTGGTGAAAACCATAATTTTGGGCAAGGAAATAGTGTTTGACAAGGACCGCGTGGCAGTGCTGAAGGTGAAGAAATGAAACGAATAGCGCTTATAGTATTTGTCTGCCTGCTTGTTGGCATGGCGGCACGTAGCGAGGAAGACTTCTCCAATTGGTTCAGGGTGATGACAGATTCTGCCACGCCTTCCTCATTCTGGGAGATGTCCTCCTCCGACAAGAGCGTCATTTCCAAGAAACTGGTTCTGCCAATGCCAGTGAATGAACTCAAGCAGGCCGCATTCGAGTACGAGATTTTAGTGCAGCCGTTTGATCCCAAGCGCAAATGCCATGTCACGTCAAAGGAGTATCGCTGGGCCGACCTGCTGCTGAAGGTAAATGGAAAAGAGGCATTCCGCGGAACAGCGGGCCCCCTTGTTTTAAAGGGGACGCATCGTATTGTTTTCCCAGTCGAACTGCTCAAGGAAGGCGAGAATCTCTTCCAACTGAGTTGGGCACCGATTAAACCCGAGGAGAAGGGAAAACGTGTTTTCGGGTATTTCTATGTTGCCTGCGATTTGACGGATGAAATCAAGGACCTCAAGAACCGAAAGGACCGCCTGGCGAAGGCACCTGAAGCACTGCGCTTCAGGCTGCTTATCAAATGACGCTAGGGATGTCGCAAAAACATTAATGTGAGCGCCGAGGCGGTGCTCATTCAAGTTGAGCAATTTGTATGGCATAGTTCCAGGCATATCCATGCCGTTTGGTCAACCTGAGTGAGCGCCGCTTTTGTGTTTACACCCATATTAGTTATGCCATAGTCCTAAAAACTATATAGATATTATATAAACGCCAAGAAATAAATCACATGGTTAGTTGCCTCGCTTATAAAGTGTTGGTAAAATATTGGTAATTGGTTTTATAGGCTTGTGTTTCTCTAATAAAGAGGTGTGCCATGTTGCGTTGTGTGTTTGTAATCGTGCTGTGTTTCCTGGCTGTGCAAGGTGCGGAACTGTTCAAGAATCCTGGCTTTGACAATGGTGGCAAGGACTGGGATAACTGGGGCAAAAGGAATGGCCTTCACGTGGAGGCCGCAGAAGGTGGCGGTGTGCGGCTTTGGGCGGATGGACCAGGCCTCCATCAGGGCTTGGCACAGAGCATTGCCTTGACGCCTGGAAAAAAGTACCGCTATTCCTGCACATTCTCCGCAAAATTGGCTCCAGAGGCGAAGTTGAGCGTGCTTTCCGTGTATTCTGGTGCAAGTAAATGGAACAAGACATATCGCTCCTTGGCGGGTAACCAGGAGGAGGATACCCATACGATGGAGTTTTCCGTGCCCTCGACTTTGCAGGGCAATGTGCTGCTGCGTCCGCTTATATTGTTTGGTGCCTGCGATGTGCATTTGAAGCAGGCCTCCCTTGAGGAGATTGGCGCTGGAGTGGAGGAGAAGAAGAAGGAGGTTAGCAAGATGCCCGTGGTGGTGCCTGTGGTGCATCCCAAGATGACGATTGACTTGAGCGGCGAGGAGCCGCAAAATATCCGCGCCCATATCGCCGAGAAGCCCTTGCCGCTGCCAGAGGGCGCCTCTGTCACCAGGAAGGATGGGGCATTCGTGATAAATTATAACTTTACCACGGAGAAGCATGATGCGGTGATGTTCGACATTGTGAAGGAACTGCCTTCCGCCGCAAAGGTCAGCATGGAG
>JAFSTJ010000690.1 GCA_017450525.1 Victivallales bacterium
ACAAAGTCAGAGTGATCTATACAGATGCACTTGACCAGGCAGTACGGGAGCACTGCCCGAACCGCAGTGTCAAGGCCGCAAATGGCCTGTTCTCCAGCATACTTGTCTCAGTGCTGCCCATTGTCATAATGCTGGCACTTTTCTATTTCCTGTTCTTACGCCAGATACGTGCCTCCAATGGGGCCGCGTTCCAATTTGGAAAAAGCCGCGCCCGTCTCATGTCCCCTTCCGATGAGAAAATCACACTGAAGGACGTGGCTGGCATCAACGAGGCAAAGGAGGAAATGCAGGAAGTTGTTGACTACCTCAAGGACCCGAAGAAATTCCAGAAGCTGGGCGGCAAGGTACCACGCGGCATCCTCATGGTTGGACCGCCTGGAACAGGCAAGACTTTGCTTGGCAAGGCAATCGCAGGCGAGGCCAACGTGCCATTCTTCTCCATCAGTGGCTCCGACTTTGTCGAAATGTTCGTTGGCGTAGGCGCGAGCCGTGTCAGGGATATGTTCGAGGAAGGCAAAAAACACGCGCCATGCATGATTTTCATAGATGAAATCGATGCTGTCGGACGCTCACGCTTCTCAGGCATAGGCGGTGGTCATGATGAAAGGGAGCAGACACTCAATGCACTGCTGGTGGAAATGGACGGATTCGAACCAAACTCAGGCGTAATCGTACTAGCCGCCACCAACAGACCAGACGTGCTGGACCCAGCACTGCTCAGACCTGGCCGTTTTGACAGGCAAATCGTCATTGACCTGCCAGACTTGAACGGGCGTTTCGAAATACTCAAGATTCACGCAAAACGCTACAAGCTAGCCCAGGACGTGGACTTGAGCCACATCGCACGTGGAACATCTGGCTTCAGCGGCGCCGATTTGGCCAACTTGCTGAATGAGGCAGCAATCCTGGCAACTCGCAAGGACAAGGAAGCCATAGACCTAGGCGATCTGGAAGAGGCGCGGGACAAGGTCTGCTGGGGCAAAGAACGACGCAGCCGCAAGCTAACAAGCAAGCAACGCAGGCTCACTGCATACCACGAGGCAGGACATACGCTTGTCAACATGTACTGTGAACATGCCGAGCCGCTCCACAAGGTCACCATAATTCCACGCGGCATGGCCATGGGCGCAACTATGTTCCTGCCTGAAACAGACAGATACAACATCACTGAAAACGAGGCAATGGACATGATGACCATGGGCATGGGTGGCCGATGCGCAGAAAAGCTCATTTTCCATGAATTGACATCAGGAGCATCAATGGATATTTCACAGGCCACTGAAATGGCAAGAAAGATGGTCTGCAAATGGGGAATGTGCCCAAGACTAGGCGCCTTGAGCTACGCAGGCAGAGAAGAGCATATCTTCCTTGGCAGGGACATTACCCGCAGCGATGACTTCAGCCCCGAAACAGCACGGGAAATAGACATTGAAATAAGGCGTCTCATCGACACTGCGGAAAGAAGAGCCAGCGATATTCTGGAAACACATATCGAACAACTGAAGCTGCTGGCTGAGACACTTCTGGAAAAGGAAACCATGAGTTCCTCGGAAGTCTATCAACTTCTGGGCATGAAGGAACGCGAGGTCGAAACCGATGAGGTTATAGACGCTGAACTTCAAAAGGATGGCAATCCAGCCCCACTTAAACTAGATATGCATGACGTGTACAAAGCAGACAAGCCTGACGAGGACACTGCAGACAAGCCTGACGAGGACACTGCAGACAAGCCTGACGAGGACACTGCAGACAAGCCTGACGAGGACCTTGCAGATAAGCCTGACAAGGATGGGAGCACAAAGGAATAGGCAGGGGAAACACAGGGGCCATGGGCATTTCCGTCCCTGTATTCACCTTGTAAACCTTGGAATCGACACCTGATGCATTATGATGCCCTGATAATAGGTGCTGGTCTTTCGGGGCTGGGTGCTGGAATAAGGCTAGCAATTGGCGGGCGAAAAGTCCGTATTTTCGAAAGTCATTCCATACCAGGCGGCCTTAATTCCTACTATGCCAGGGGCAAGTCCTACCAGGATGTAGGGCTTCATGCCT
This sequence comes from Victivallales bacterium, assembly GCA_017450525.1. Classification (GTDB taxonomy): domain Bacteria; phylum Verrucomicrobiota; class Lentisphaeria; order Oligosphaerales; family Oligosphaeraceae; genus RGIG3456. Next base: position 2,053 of record JAFSTJ010000690.1, read on the forward strand.
TAACAAATTACGCGCCTAAAAATCAAAGATGCGCCACCCTAAACAAAATACTGCGCCAGCTGCGCATAAAGAGGGAAGAACTGCAGCTTTGCCAGCAACTGCAATCGGAAATCGCATTTCCCAATGCAACGCTGAAGTTAAACAACGATTTCCAGGACTTCAGGGAACAGATTCGCTCCAGTTTTCCGTCACAACTTGATGGCTTCGACAGGCTGGTCAAAGCACTGCCTGAATTTGCCTCCGTCACAGACAGGGAAGACAGCATCTCGGCTCGAGCCATACTTGAACAGGAAATAAGCGATCCGCTCCTCAGGGAAATGCTGCTCTGTCCAGTCATGTTCTATGGCAATCCACTGCCGCAGGACATGGGCTATGGTCAATTTGCAATAATGTTCCGCAGCATTGTCATGGAAGGAATGTCACGTCCTCTCGGCGGCATGAAGTCAGTGGTGCAACTGTTGTCTTCCCGTTTTACATCCTTGGGTGGCGAACTCTCACTGTGCAATAGCATCAGGCAGATTAACTGCAAGGACGGATGCGTACACTCCATCACGGACAGCAATGGCGATGTGCACACCGCCAATTTCTACATATCCAATATCGGCTCATTGGAAACTGCAATGCTCTGCCAGGGCGAACACATTCTCCCGCGCACTGTGCGTCCAGGTGGAATGGCATTTTTGGAGGCAATCTTCGACTTGGATTGCAAAGCATCGTCCCTGGGCATTGACCAGACCGTAATCTTCAGAAGCAGCCAGGACACCGTGTTCTTCGATATACCCAATGGTGATCTGGACTGCACTAGCCATATCATTTGCTTTCCAGGCAACTTTGAGAAATGCTCATCCATTGAAGAAGCTAGTTCACTGCGCATAACAGTGCCCGCGTCTGCAGAACGATGGTTCCATAAGGATGCACAGGACTATGCAAATGCAAAACAAGCGGCAATCGCCAAATTGGAAAACTTGGCGCAAGAAATATTCCCTGCGCTAAAAGGGCATATCATCGGAAGCGAACTGTTCACGCCCTGCACGATAAAACGCTTCACAGGACATATCAACGGCGCTGTTTATGGCTCGCCAGACAAGCTCCGCAGCGGAAACACACTTATGAAAAACCTGCACATCTGCGGCACGGACCAAGGCTTGCTTGGCATTGTAGGCTCACTCACCAGCGGCATAATAACCGCCAACAGCTGTCTCGTATAATAATTTTCGCGCCCAATCGCAGGATTCTCAGCATTTCATCCAGATGCAGATGGTATTCTCCTTGCCAAAGGGCTTGCCTGCGGAAGCATAGTCTATCAGGCGCTCGCCATGACGGTTCATGACTGAGCAAAGACAGCCTTCTGGTATATCGGCATTATCAAAGTCAACATCTTTCAGTTTGGTTCCCACTGTTGTAAAACGCCTGTCCTGGACCATGACCAGTGGACCGCACATAATGGTTTGATACTCAATTCCATTCTCAGCAGTCACACCTTCACCACAGCACACGCCACCAAGCCGGATTACAAAGTCATTCTTTTTCTTCCATTTCATCTCAAGCACAAAATAATGATCTTTTTCCTCGCGAACTGCGGAATCATTTAGAAAGACCTCATAATTGTATGAAGCCCAGTCTGGTATCCGCAATGCAATGCCGAATTCCTCCTCTAGCTCCAAGCGCAGGTTCAGATGAATATTCCATGCGCTGGGAAAACCGCCTGAAATCTTGATTTTACCAGTCCGCCCCGATGGCGTCTTGAATTCAATCTCCGCGTTCTCATAGAAGTTGATGTAAAGGACACCTGACTTCACATACGCAGCCGAATACGCAGACATTGCCAGCGCCTCGGGTCCCTGAGCCAGGCAGCAGTCATGCCCGTCAAAAGGCGTCTTGAAGCAGAAGCCTATCTGATCGAATGAAGGTATCTTGCAGGATACGCCAGCCAGTGGCGTAGGATTTGCGTGCACCCAGCTTGCGCCATCCGTATTCACTGCGCCAAGAATGCCATTGTACAGGCTTTTTTCCATTTCATCTGCGACGGTTCCGTCACCAGTCAGGCGCAGTACACATTCGCAATAATGGAGCCAAGTTGTGGTGACGCAGGTTTCGCCAAAGGAGCCGCAATTGCTTTCAAGCTGGCGAAATGCCGTGTCATTCCAGAATTCACCATATTTGTCATTTGAACCGCCAACTCCAGTGACGATGATTTCTCTGTCCCGAACCGCTTTGTAAAATGCCAGCACTGCCTCAAGATACTCGGGCTCCTGCACTTCCATATACAGTTCTGCCAGCCCCTGGAAGCAGCTCATCATCTCGTATGCCTTGCCATTGCCCAGTTCACAGGGCGGCACACCTTCACGCACGGCCTGGAATATGTTGTGCTTCTTGG
>JAFSTJ010000059.1 GCA_017450525.1 Victivallales bacterium
CTGCACAATAACAACACGCTCGCTGCACATGAACAGCACGCTCGCCGCACAAGAACTGCACGCTCGCCGCACAAGAACTGCACGCTCGCCGCACAAGAACTGCTCACTCACTGCACAAGAACTGCACGCTCGCTGCACAAGAACTGCACGCTCGCTGCACAAGAACTGCACGCTCACAGTCCACAAAATCTCGCACGCATGCGCACACGTACCTCTTGGTGTGTGCACGCATGGGGTGGGGGACGGGTTACCGTCCCCCACCCACCACCCAAAGGTAGCGCCTGCGGCGAAAAAATCCAACTTGATTTTGCAAATTCAAGTATGTTGTAGATTTTTATAGGAAAGTTTATAGACTATTTTGAACATTACTATAAGAATGCGCCCAGATTTGTTCTCATTGTGCATCCTTATAGTAGCAATCAAGCCTATAATTTATCTCTTTACGCGTGCGTTGCCAGACCAGATGCTCCAGACCTGGTCTTCATCGGCAGGCTGTGCATAGTCTGTAAGATGCGTAGTGGCAAGTGCGCCTGTCGCCCAGCCGAACTGTGTCCACTTCTCAACTTCCCAGCCGCGGAGAATTGCATAGAGGAAGCCGCCGACAAAGCCATCGCCGCCGCCGATACGATCCAGCACGCCGATTTCCCTTGGTTCAACAACCTGCCATACGCCGTCCACGTAAGTGATTGCGCCCCACAGGTGGGTATTGGCATTGACAACCTGGCGCAGCGTTGTCGCAAACGCGGTAACCTGGGGATATGCCTCCTTGACGCGGAGCACCATTTCCTTGAAGTTGTCGATCTTGCTGGCAATGTCCTTGCCGCCCGCCTCAGGTCCCTTGATGCCAAGGCACAGCTGGAAGTCCTCTTCGTTTCCGATGAGGATGTCCGCTATGGAGGCGATTTCAGAGAAGATGTCGTGGAGTTCCTGTTCCCTGCCCTTCCAGAACGAGGCGCGGAAGTTCAGGTCGAAGGAGATTTTCGTGCCGTACTTCTTCGCGGCGCGTGCCAGTTCCAGGCAGAAGCGGCTTGTCTCTGGCGACAATGCGCCCACCAGACCAGACAGATGCACAATCTGCACGCCTTCCTGACCGAAAATCTTGTCCAAATCAAAGTACTTCACATCCAGCAGGCGGCCAACTTCGCCAGCACGGTCATTCTGCACGCGAGGTCCACGGCTGCCGTAGCCGCTGTCCGCCAGATTGAACTGATGGCGGTATCCCCATGGGCCGCCCTGCTCTATCTCTGGGCCTTCATAGTCCATGTGGCGACCAGCCAGGTTGTCCTTGATCATACGGGCAACAGGGCTGCCCTTGACGAAGGCTGTCAATACCTTCACAGGCAATCCCAGGAACGAGGAAATGCTTGCCACGTTGGTTTCAGCACTGGTGACCTGCATTTTGAAGGTGTCGCTGCAATGGAATGGCTGTCCATCCGCAGGTGTAAGCCTGATGCCCATGCTGGTGGGAACCAGCAATGCGTATTTTGCGTTCTTCTTAAGTTCAATTGACATTTTTCTCTCTCCGTTGTTAATTTTATTCGACGGCGTGCGTCGTCGCTACTTTCTTATGGCCTAAGTCCCAGTTTCTTGCAGTATTCAAAGGACATCTTCATGGAATCGAAGATGGCACGGCCCGGGAATGGGCTGTCCTGCTCGATTGAGAAGACGCGCACCTTGGTTTCGCGGCAAGCCTTCACAATCTCCTCCCAGTCTAGGTTGCCATATCCGATTTCGCAGAGTGTAGGCACTGCATCCCAGAAGCCATTCTGACCTGCCCTAATGGTGAAGTCCTTAAAGTGGATCACGTCAATGCGTCCCTTCAACTTGCGAATCCAGGTCGCGGGGCTGGCGCCGCCGCGTGCCACCCACTGTACATCCATTTCAGAATAGAGATACCTGGGGTCAGAGTTCTCGAAGAGGACCTGGAACAAAGTCTTGTCCTGTCCATAGCGGTTGAATTCAAAGTGGTGGTTGTGATAACCCAGCTTGACACCTGATTTTGCCAGAATCTGACCTGCCTTGCTCATTTCCTCGCCCAGGCGCTTCATACCCTCGTGGGAGACATACACCGCTGGTGCGCTGCCAAGCGCGGTATATCCGCATTTGAGGATGGCCATCTTCTCCGCCAATTTCTCGGTATCCTTCAGGATCATGTCAGCAGATTCGTGTGTGGCGCAGCATTCCATGCCCTGGTCATCCAAGCACTTCCTGATGACAGCGGGTTCCAGAGGCACTGCGGAAATCTGCACTGAACGGTATCCAATGCCGCGCAGCATTTCCAGCGTCTTTGCAAGGCCTGCCTCGTCCTTGCAGTATTCACGCACATTGTACAGCGTGACCGCGATTTCAGGCGGCTGCACGTTTTTCTTTGCAACTGTCTTCTTCATTTTTCTCCTTGATTTTTACAAAACCACGTATTTAGCCAAGAACAAAATCGTCAAAACATACATCAATGGGCTGATGTTCTTGCGGCGGTCCGAGAAGAAGTTCAACACCGTCCAGGAAATGACGCCCAGGCAAATGCCCTCTGAAATGCTGTATGTGAATGGCATCGCCAGGATTGCGATATATGCAGGAATGGAGTTCAGATAGTCATCAAAGTCGATTTTCACCACACATGTCATCATATAGAAGCCAACGATTATCAAGGCTGGCGCCGTGGCAAACGCGGGAATTGCCAGGAAAATCGGAGCGAAGAGTATGGACAGCAGGAACAGCAGGCCTGTGACCACCGAGGCAAAGCCCGTGCGCCCGCCAGCGGCAACGCCTGATGCGGATTCCACAAAGGTGGTGACAGTGGAAGTTCCAAATACCGCGCCCAACATGGTGGCCAGTGAATCGGAAAGCAAAGCGCCTTTGATGTGCGGCAGCTTGCCATTTTTGTCCAGCATTCCCGCCTTGGTGGAGACGCCAATCAATGTGCCCAGCGTGTCGAATACGTCAACGAACATGAATGAAAGCATGATGACCACGAAGTTGAACGACCTGACGAGAGGCCAGCCCTTTATTACAACAGTCTCATCGCCGCTGCCCTTTATCATCGTCCAGGTGTCGGCGGAGAACAATGCGCAGAACACATCGGTGAAATTGGCCCATGCGGAAGTGAACGTGCGGAAATTCAGTTTTGGTATCAGTGAGAAGCAGCCAATATCAGGAGAAACCACATACAAGCCTACCAATTCGGCGATAATGCCCAGAACCCAGGTTATGAGAATGCCAAAGAGGATGGCGCCATTGACTTTCTTGTACAGCATCCATGAGGTGACCACCACGCCCACCATCGCCAGCAAGGCGCATATACCGTGGTTGTTGATGTTGCTCTTGTTGAAATTCTGGAAGCCCACCAATGTTGCCGGATTGTCCACGATTATATGCGCTCCCTGCATTGCAATGAAGGCAATGAACAGTCCTATGCCCACGCTGACAGCAGTCTTAAGCGGAAGCGGAATACTGTTGAAGATTGCCTCGCGCACATTGGTCAAGGACAGCAGCAGGAAGATTATGCCCTCCACAAAGACCGCCAGCAGCGCGAATTGCCAGGAATATCCCATGCCGCGCACCACAGTGAAAGCGAAATATGCGTTCAGTCCCATTCCAGGTGCCAATGCAAATGGATAGTTGGCGAAGAAAGCCATGAACAAAGTACCCGCAAAAGAGGCCAGCGCAGTGGCGATGAAAACACCGTCCTTGGGTATTCCGGAAACGGAAAGTATGTCTGGATTCACGGCCAGGATATACGCCATGGCCAGAAATGTGGTGACACCTGCCAATATCTCTTTCGAGGAATTGGTGTTGTTCTCCTTGAAATTGAAGTAATTCTCCAAAGACATTTTAAACCTCTTTGTTTAGATTGACACACTAATATTTGTTAGATTAAAAATTCATCAATTTCAACTGGACAGTATTCTGCTCCACGCCAAGCAGCCCGCAGACAATGGGGCACTTTGCCATGAAGAGGAATGCGATTGGCCTGCCCGTGCCGTCTAGTGTCTCGAAGTTGCCCTGCCCTTTTGCGATGATCAAGTCCGCACTGAGAAACGCCGCCTTGTATTCCGCGCTACAGTATTCCAAAATGGTGCCAGGTATGTTGCAACCACTGTCAATCACCCTGCATTCGCCCATGCCCGAGGCCTCCAGTTCCGCGCGTGTCATGTCATTCAGCGTAAAGCCGCCCCTGACGCCGTATGTCACCTTGTCCTGGTATGGCTCCATGAAAATCCTGTCAAATACGGCCTCCCCGCAATTGTCCAGGATATAAAGAATGCTCTTTGCAGAAATGACTTTCTTTTCCAGTTGCGCCACGGCCTCCAAATCTATCTTGCGCTGGAATGCCTCCGCCATGACTTTCAAGGCTGTATCCGCCTGCAGGTCGCTGTATATGCCGAAATCCAGCACATTGCCAGACGTGGCAAGCCTGAGCCTGTGCTCAAAACTGGCGGGATTGTAGCCTGGCAGTTTCTCCAGATTGGAAGCAAGCTCCAATGCCAGATTTGTGGAGGCCTCCTTCTTATGCGCGTACGGATCGGGATTAGGGCATTTGGCAGTATTCTGCGCCAAATCCCACACCTCATGCAGGTGGAATGGCGGCGGCATACGCATATCGCAGTCAGCCAGGCAAGCCAGTCCGCCGCGCAACACCGCCAACTGCTCAGCCTCATCGCCGCCCATCAACTTGGCTATGTCCAGCACATTCCTTGCAAGACAAGGCAAACAATCAGGATAACTCTTCATGACAATACCTCAAAAGCACTAATTATTCGCCTCTACTGTAATTCATTTGCCTTTTTTTTCAATTGCTTCTTGA
>JAFSTJ010000691.1 GCA_017450525.1 Victivallales bacterium
GTTCATTCAGGCGTTGAGGATGTTAGCATAGTCGCCACCCACATCATGCTGCAGGCGGCTGAATTGGGCGTGGAGAGCATTTGGCTTAATTATTTCCCGAACACAAAACTGGAGGCGGATTTCAAACTGCCATCCAATGAGCGCAGTGTGTTGCTTATGCCTTTGGGCTATGCGGCGGAGGGGGCGCGGCCCGCACCGCAGCACACTAGCAAGAAGCCATTGGATGCGACTGTGGAGTGGCTCTGATGCCCCCTTCCATGCCTAAAATGCAGGGCGTGGCAATGACGGAAGGCGTGCCATGGCGGCACACCCTTCGTTTTGCTCTTCCAGTCCTTGGCGGCTCTCTTCTGCAACAACTCTACAACACGGCGGACATGGTGATTGTGGGCCGCTTTTCTGGCGAGGCCTCGCTTTCAGCAGTGGGGACGACGGGCAGTTTTGTCTTTTTGTTCCTTGCTGTGGCAATGGGCATTTCCGCTGGCAACGGGGTAGTCGTATCGCAACGCTATGGGGCAAAAGACGAGGCAGGTGTGCGAGCCAATGCCTCGCTGGGACTGCTACTGATGGGGGCATTGGGCGTCATTGCCACTTTTGTGGGCCTGGCCGTGTCCAGACTAGCCTGCGTACATCTGATTTCCGTGCCAAGGGAAATACTGGATGACACACTGCTGTATTTCCGCATTTACGCACTGGGGTTGATATTCCAGTATGGTTACAATGCGGTGTCTTCCATACTTCGTGCCGTGGGGGACAGTGCGGCGACGCTGTATTTCCTGCTGGTGTCATCCGTGTTGAATGTAGTGCTGGACTTGTGGTTCGTTGCTGTGTTTCATTGGGGCGTTGCAGGTGCCGCCGCCGCAACAGGCATTGCGCAGTTGGGTTCCTTTGCGGCGGCATATTGGTACATGCATCGCAAGTACCCGATGTTCCGTTTCAAGCTTGGGGATTTTCGTTGGGATGCTGGATTGGCGAAGGCGACTGTCCGCGTGGGATTGCCAATTGTGCTGCAACTGTCAGTGATTTCATTTGGCCTGACCTTCATACAACGCGCCGTCAATGGCTTCGGCACGGCTATGACCGCATCCTTCACGGTGGGCCACAGGATGGAGTTGTATCTGAACTTGCCGTGCCATGCTTTCCATACGACGCTGGCTACATACACTGGCCAGAATTACGGCGCTGGGCTTATGCAGCGCATACGCATCGGCGCCAGGCAGACCCTTCTTATGTCGCTGATATTGACCTTGGTGATTTCCGTGCTTGTATGGACCTTCGCGAATGAAATAGTTATGATTTGCGGTCTTGGCGACACCGCCGCCGACTACTGCCTGCGACACCTCAGGGCTGTGGCCATGATAAACATCGTGCTTTCGGTTTATGTGCCTTTGTTCGGCGTGTTCCAGGGCACAGGGCACAGCGGAGTGCCTGCTGTGGTGGCGACAGGCGCCCTCAGCATGCGAGTGCTGGTGACATATCTTTTCAGGCACAGTGACTTCATGGGATACTCCGTTATCTGGTGGAATGGCATATTTGGCTTCGGCATGGGCTTCCTCATCAGTTGGACCTATTATCTCATGTCGCAGAGACGCCAGCGACAGTTGCCAGAATAAGTGGACAGTGGACAGTGGACTGTGGACAGTGGACTGTGGACAGTGGA
>JAFSTJ010000692.1 GCA_017450525.1 Victivallales bacterium
CAGATGTGGCTTCTTGGTGAGAAGGTCATCTATTTCTGGCAAGGATAGCATCCCGCAGACAATTTGGATATGCAGGGGCAATGTATGAGCACGCTTTCGAAAAAACATCGTAAAGCGCTCGCCTATATCACGCAGATAAGCGGTGTACTGCTCCGATGTATCGAAATCCTCATGCGTCATGGTATCGTCCAACTCCAAGATAAAAGTGCGGCCACTGTACGCAGGGTTTACCGCTGAAGGGGATCTGCCAGCGAACCGCACTCGAAGACAATGTAATGGGGATTGTTGTTTTTGCAAGGAGCGAAGCTGCAAATCCCTCCTTTGTCGGAATGGCCTACTCTAACAGCAGAGAATGGGTATGCATACTAACAAGCAAACTGCATCGCTCCGCTAAAAAGCGGAGCGATGCAGCCATGCCCATGTCCTTTTCACGCTTTTTACGCATTTCACGTTTCAACGCCTTTTGTTCACGAGACAAATTATCCTTGTTTTCCTCCCTGATAGAGCGGAGGGTTTGCCTCTATTTCAGACACAAAAAGCGGTTGGCTTGTACTCTTGGGCGAGGATGCCTAAGAAACAAGTCTGGAGGATTCTATCCACTAGCCAGCGTCTATTCCTCCATCTCCCTCTTGATGATCATCGCTTATTATATAAGAGACGGTCGCTTATATTCCCACTTCTCCAGAGGTGTCATATCCCAGCCTAACCATTTGCACTTCCGCCTTTTGTCGAATCCGTTAAACGGAAGCCGAGTTAAGAAGTTTTGCCTTCAATTGTCCTAACACTTTCCCTTATGCTAGAGTTGTGCTTGTAGATCAATCCCTTTTCAATGGTTAGGCTATGATAAAGCGCTTCTATTTTTTCAACAGCCTTGGCGATGGCCAGAATATCGACTGGCGGTATTTCTTGGTTTGCGTTGAGATACTCAGCCAAATACTGCTGTGAAGGAGGTTCTATTTTTTGACGTTTACAGACTAGCCAAGCCACAGATTCCGCTTCAAACTCCACGGTGTTATGATCAAGATTGCATCGAGAATCGTTCCATTTTTCCTCAAACGCACAAGGAAGATGATGCAGGAAAAAGTGTCCTAGTTCGTGGGCAAGTGTGGTAAAGGTTTCTGTCTCAGTCAGGGATTCGCTGCATTTCAACGTGTATGGGGGAGGACAACGCAATATGTGGCTCTGACCGTCTTTGCCTGTCCATGTGATGTCCATAAGCGGATCACGACAATTGCCTACTTGGAGCTTTCCCGCATAAAGGGAGCCAGTCCGCATCTTTGAGTACTGAATGCCACAATAGGGCAGATTGTCAAGCAGTTTTGATAGCTTGTCTGTGTCTATGTGCTGAGAAACGGAGGCGTTAAAAGGCTCAAGCAACTTATCAAGCTGAACGTTATGGCTGAATGGGGAGGAATTATTGGGAATGGTTTGGGATACATCATAAAGAAGCATTATAGGGGCAAACGGCTGCAAAGCTATCAGCGGTCTTTCGTCGTTCTTAATCAATCTTCCATAGCTACGCTCCCATTCTTGGGGAGGAAGATAGAAACGAGCTCCTGGCATCTGAAGGTAAACCAAAGAGACATTGAACAATGAATATCTTTTAAAATTCGTGCAAAGTGCAAGGAAACGACGATAGTTTTCGCTTTGACGGTATGCGCTTGAGGCCGTATATAACTCCCCCAACTGTACTTGGATGTTATCAGGCTCTAATTTGAGAAAACTATCCATTATGTTGCTCTCCAAAGTTGTCTTGGCTTATTTTCGAGGTGACAAGAACTTACTATATGTCATCTCTTCTGAAAGTCCAACACTGTCAACTACCTTTAGCCCTAAAATAGCACGCGTTATTGAAAAAACGAAGTATATTTGAAAAAAGATTATATGCAATTCTAGAATTAATGAACATTTATAGTTATATTATTATAACAATAACAATAATATCTTTGCATTATAGTTTAATAGTTTTGATTATGGCAGACTTGAATCAGATTAAAATAGTGCTAGTCAAAAAGAAGCGCACAGGCAAATGGTTGGCGGAACAATTGGGTAAATCCACTTGCACCATTTCCAAGTGGTGTTCAAATACCACCCAGCCCGACATACCGACTCTTGCCAGAATTGCAAAGCTATTGGAGGTTAACGTGAAAGACCTCCTGAATGATTCAGAGCAATAACTCACATCGCGATTATGGATATCATTGTCTTATACGAGAAACTGAAATCCAGTTATAAGGATTACATCAGTAGTTTTGTCACCATCAAGGACGAGCGGATAAGGGAATCCGTAAGTAAAGCCATACAGGATGAAACCCTGTGGCCTGATGCGCTGATTCAATTCAACCCGAATTTTGCCCAGGGAATCGGTGTGAACGAGATGATAGCCTCTGGTCTTCCGATACACCAAGACCTTGCGTTGTTCTTCAACACTCCCTTCTATAAGCACCAGCAGGATGCAATTGCCTTGGGCTGCCAGGAACAGGAGTTCATCGTCACCTCCGGAACTGGTTCTGGCAAGTCCCGCACCTTCATGGCCACCATATTCAACTACATCCTCAATCATCAGCAGGAGACTAAGGACAAGACAATTGCAATCATCGTCTATCCGATGAACGCGCTTATCAACTCTCAGTGGCAGGAGCTTGACAGATACAGGCAAGAATACATAGAAAAGACTGGTGCTGCTTCTTGCCCTTTCACATTTGGCAAGTACACTGGCCAGGAGGATGGGGAAGAACGTCAGAAAATGCAAAAAACGCCTCCGAACATCATCCTGACAAACTACATGATGCTAGAACTCCTTATGACCAGAGCTGGAGATGAGGAGCCTTTGAGAAAGTGTTTTCTGGATAACCTGCATTATCTGGTCTTCGATGAACTGCATACATATCGCGGGATGCAGGGAAGCGACGTATCCATGCTCATTCGCCGCATCAAGGCACAGGCAAAGGGAAATGTCCTTTGCTTTGGGACATCTGCCACGATGGTCTCGGACGAAAGAATGACCTACCTTGAACAGCGCCGAAAAGTGGCTGAGGTCGCCTCTTGCATTTTTGGCAGCACATACACGCCTGAGCAGGTCATTGATGAAACGCTGACGGTTGGTCTGGCCAAGAAGGAGTTCAACAAGCAAGAACTGCTTCAAGCATTAAACGAACCTGTGCCAAAGGACGATGACGCCGATACTCTGCGACATTATCCGACGGCAATATGGATGGAGCAAAACATTGCCCTTCATTTTGATGAAGAGGAACAGAAGTATTTCCGTGGCGCACCAGTGTCCATCAGGGAAATCGCAAAGCAGCTTCAAGCATTACTTGGAGATGTCGAGCTTGAGCAGTGCGAAATGCACATCATTGATGTGTTGGGCTGGTGCAACAGGAACAATGTGGAGCAGAAAGGCCAAAAGATTCTCCCATATAAGATTCATCAGTTCATCTCGCAGACTGGAAACGTGTATGCGACGTTGGGGCTACCTGACAAAAGATTCATTACAGTTAAAGAGGAGCTGTACTGTGACGAGTTGTCCACGGCAGAGACGAAAATCATGTATTATCCCGTTGTATTCAGCCGTCTCAGTGGCCATGAGTTCTATGTGGTGCAACTTGAGGGCACAAAGATAGTTCCACGCAGCTTTGACGACCTAAAGACGGACGACAAAGACGATGATACTGACACCAGCCTGGGTTATTTCTTTGTTTGCCATGACGGAGAGAAGCCAGAAGACTTTGAAATTGACATAGATTCTGATGAAATACCAGAGGACTGGTTCACGACAGGGAAAAACGGCAGAAAGCTGAAGAAAACATCTGCAGAACGCTTGCCGCGTCGGATATGGGTCACTTCAACGGGGCATTACTCAGAAAGCGAAGGCCTTGGCATTGACGACCTCATTTCAGGCTGGTTCGTTCCTGCGCCATTGAAGTTTGATCCGACCGCAAAGGCCGTTTACACAGGCAAGCAGGCAGAATGGTCAAAACTGGCAAAGATAGGCGGTGAAGGTAGGAGCACAGCCACCACAATCCTCTCATACGAGAACATAACCCGGATGCAGGAGGCAGGGGTTTCAAGTGCAGACAGAAAAGTCCTCACATTCGTCGATGCCAGGCAGGATGCCGCGCTACAGGCAGGGCACTTCAATGATTTCATTCGAATCGGGAAGATAAGAAGTGCAATCTGGAACGCAGTCAGCAACGCCACGGAGACGATTGACACCTCCAACATAGCGCGTCTGGTGTTTGAGAATTTGCATCTTGACATCGACGAGTTCTCTAGCAGAACAGGCCTGCGGGGACGTTTTGCCGAAGACGTCAAGGACACTATGATTAGGTTCCTTGAAAGCATCATTTTTGATGACCTGGCTGGCAACTGGATCGTCAATATGCCTAACCTCGAAGAGTGTGCCCTTCTGACAATCAGCTACAAGTTTTTGCATGATGAGATTACAGGGGAGAATTGCTCTGAACGTCTTTATGACATTGAAGAGCTTGAGGGTCTTGATGATGCCGAAAAGGAGGAGTTCCTGATACAGATATTTGACTACCTGCGGCATAAGCTGTGCATCTATTCTCCCAACAGGACGGAGGCGAAGGTCAAAGACCTTATCAAGTCCGTTCGTGAAAAACTGAAAGCGCCTTGGACACTTGATGAGAATGACAGCATTGACACGTCTCATGCCCTGTACCTTGTCAAACCAGACCGGAAAAACAGCTACAATGCCGAAAGTGGCGGATACAGGAGTAAATTGGCTGTATTCGTCATGGACTACCTGCAACGGCATAATGGCAAGACGTTTTCGGATGAAGGCGAATATACTGCCTACATGACGAGGCTGTTTGGCAAGCTACAGAATTACATCATTTGCAAAAATGGCCTTTATCAACTGGACTGCAATGCATTGTTATGGGAGGCGGGCGATGGCGCGAATATCAGGCCTGACCAGGTGAGAATACGTACTTTGGGCCAGGTTATCCGTTACAGGCCCAACGACTATTTCCAGAACTTCTATAAAAGCATTTTGTTGGGAACCGCGAAACTTGAAGCGAAAGACCATACGGGGCAGGTCAGCAAGGAGGACCGCGAGCAAAGGGAGAAGGAGTTCAGGGAAGGGCTTTTCCCGATACTGTACTGTTCTCCGACAATGGAGTTGGGCATTGACATCAAGGACCTGAGCATTGTGGGGATGCGCAACGTCCCTCCCACACCGTCGAATTACACTCAGCGTGCAGGGCGTGCAGGGCGCAGTGGGCAAGCGGCTTTGGTCTATACCTATTGCCGTCCGAGAAACTCGCATGAGCACTACTATCTCACCCATCCCGAAAAGATGGTGAAGGGAGAGGTCAAGGCGCCAAGGATGGAACTGGTCAATGAGGAGCTCTTCACCACACATCTGCACTCCGTCATTCTTTCTCTTCGCCCGATACCGCAGTTGTCCAATGGCATTGCGGAACTTGTGGACTGTGATGACATAAACAACATATTCATCAAGGATGAGGTTCGTCATTTCCTGCAACTTTCAGATGTCCAGAAGGGCCTTGTCAAACAAGTGTTTGCTCAAGTCGTTTCAGACATGTTCCTACACAGCCACCTGATAGAGGAGAGCCCATACTGGTACACAGATGACTGGATGGACAAGGTGTTGAAAGACTATGAAAAGGATTTCGATGCGGCGCTTAACCGCTGGCGTGCTCTCTACAAAGACGCGCAGACCCAGATAATCGAAGCCAACAAGATTATCGAAAACCGCATTTACGGCGAGAGCTCCCGTGAGAAGAAAGATGCCCATATCAAACAACAGCGTGCGGAGAATATGCGCGACATGCTGCTTGGCAAGAACCAGGGAAGAAACCAGGAGGAGAATGAGTTCTACCCATACCGCTACTTCGCCAGCGAGGGCTTCTTGCCAGGGTATAACTTCACCAAGTTGCCGCAGCGCGTCATGCTGCAATACAAGGGGGACAAGGTTGAGTACCTGAGTCGTCCAAGGCAGCTTGCCCTGACCGAATTCGGCCCGCAGAACATCATTTACAACAATGGTGGCAAGTTCCGTGTGGTGCGAATGATGCTCACTGGCGATGTCATGTATCACAAGTTCTTTTTCAATCCAAGGACATGCGTCATCTACAAGGACCAGGAGAACGCGACCAATCATGTTGACATCATCACGGGGGAGCCGCTTGACGGCATATCCGAAATGATGCCAGGTTGCTGCATCCAGGCGGGTGACATGATTGCCACCGAGCAGGAGAAGATCACATGCCAGGAGGAAGAGCGTTCAAGGAAATACTATCAGACCAAAACGTTTTTCTCCAGCGATGATCCAACGTCTATTAGTGAATGCGAGCTGAAGAGCAGCAATGAACACCTGGCCAATATCAGGTATATTCCTGCTTGCCGAATAACGTATTTCCTTGAATCGAAGAATGAGAGCCATGCCAATGGCTTTGCGTTTGACACAAAAACTGGCGATTGGATCAGTCAAGACCGCGTGACCCGTATCCAGCAGGAGGCCGAACAGCATCCTGAGGAGGCTGGCCGTTTGAAGTTTGTCAAGCTCTTTACAGAAACGACCGCCAACGCCATCTACATTCAACCTTTGTCTGCCTTGTGCCTTCAGGACAGCAGTTCCGTCCGCACCTTCCTATACGCCTTCAAGCAGGCCATCGAGGATGTGTTCCAGATTGAGAGCAGTGAAATAGGTGGCGAGGTCATGGGGGAATGCGATGTGCCGAACATCTTCATCTATGAGAATGCCCAAGGCTCGCTTGGCGTCCTTGCACGCCTGGTGCAGGAACCGCAGGCCTATCGCGCCGTTGTTGCAAGGGCTTACGAGATATGCTTCGGAAACAAAGCCGAATACACCTCTGATGAACTCCAGGCATTGACTCCAGCTGACTACAGCAATCTTCTCAACTACTACAACC
>JAFSTJ010000693.1 GCA_017450525.1 Victivallales bacterium
AACGCATTGCCTGTATGCTCGGCAACGGCCCGCAGGTATTTCATCTCCAGGAACATCAGAGGCCAGTAGTGTATGTAGCTGTGGTCGTGCGGTTCGCTTTCAAGCCCGATTGAATCGCCGAATGGGAGATAGCCGCCGATTTCAAGGCCCGCCGCATTATAGGAGTAGCCGCTTGAGTTGTTGCAAAGATAGATGCTGTAGGTTGCCTCTGGATTAATGCCGCGCAGAAGCGCCCTGCATTCCAGATGACGTTCCCTGACCTTGCGGGCACGCCAGTGCAACCATTCTATGCGTGCGGCAGGATTGCGCCTTGCCCATTCGCCGAAGTGCTTCACAACAGGCGCCTCGTAGCCAGTATCGGCGGTAAACTTCTTCAGGCAGTAGTCGCACCCGCAGAGGTGCATGCCGAAGAACTGTATCTCGTCTATCATGATGCCTTCGCAGGGCGCCTCCGTAAGCAGCCTGTTGAGATTTGCAAACCAGACCTTCCAGAAATCGTCGTTGTTGATGCAGGTGTTGGCTGTGCCGTATCCGTTTATGTCGGAATTGCCAGTGTTCAGATTGATTGCCTTCCATCCAGGATGCTTCTCGAATATGGCGGCATCCACCATGGTGCATGTGATGTGGTGTATGAAGTCCATGCCGTATTTATGGCAGGCCTTGATCATGATATTGCTGTCCGCTATCAACTTGCCCAGCTTGCGGCTGTTCGCATATCGCGGCGATGGCTTCTCCGTCTCATCTTGCATCAGGTCTCTGCATCCCTCCGAAAGTATGAAGTTGAAGCCAAGTTCCTTGAGTTCCCTGGCCTTTGCGTCCGCCCATTCCTCTGTGATGTCATTGGGTATTTGCAGCGAAATCATTCGGTATGCCTTGCGCCTGTCCTCCACACGGGCCAGGCGTGCGTTTGGCAAGTTGCTCTTGAAGTCAGGCAGACCCAGTATGTTCTCACGCGGGGCAAAGTACTCCGCCATGTTGTCAGGAATGACCTCCGCCCTCAGCCCGCCAAGCAAAATTGCCACAATAAACAAAATGATGTGCTTTTTATTCATGATTTATTCCCTTCATTTGCTGAATCAATGAAATAGCACAAATATATTCCACAAAATAGTAAATTGAACAAGCAATCGTGAAGAAAGTCACAGATATACCATATTTTTTGTAATGGGCCAATCCCCCCCTTGTGTTTCCATGCTCCAATGGCGCCCATGTTCGCGGCCATGAGCCGCGAACTCAAGACACGGGACTTCCAGCCACCATTGGTTTTGCACGGAAAGTGTGTCATCAATTGCGTTTGGCAGTCCAACGTCCTGAGTTCGCGGCTCATGGCCGCGAACATGGACGCCATAGGAGCATGGAAACACTTGCAACTATTCAAAGACAAATGCACCGAAGCCTTCTGGATAATGGAAGGTTTCATTTTTCTTCCACATCAGCCAGCATGGATGCGAGGTCCAATCCGCGCATTTATAGACATTGCCATACCATACCTGACCTTTCAGCGGCAACTTGACGCCGCAGCGGCGTATGAACAGCGAAAGCGGTATCTGCAGTCCAAGACGCCATGTCACAGGCATTTCCAACTCGCCGGAAAGATTTCGGGGCAAAGTGGAAAAACGTTTTACTTCACCCAGTTCCTCCAATGACACGGGAACCATGCCCAGCCTCCGTCCCTGGCGCTTGGCCTCATACAGCAGCAAGGTGCCGATGCAGTTGCATTCAAAATTGTAATACGGTCCAGCCCTGTCAGGCTGGATAAAAAACTCCATGCAACTGTCCAAGCAGACCATGTCCTGGTCATTCTTGAATGTGCCTCGGACATACTGGTCGCGAACCTGATAAAGGACATAAAGATACTCGTCGTCATACTGGATTTTTGCCCGCGCATCTGGATGGAATCCCGATGATGCTGAGGTTACCAGTTCCCAGCCCAGCCTCATTTCAGGGACATCTTTCCACTCCTTGCTGTCCCACGCCGATGAGATATCCACCTTGCCTTCCGCACGTTTGACGGAATAGACCGCCTCGTCCCGTGTCCCATGGATTTGCTCTAATCTCTCATAGTAGGAATTCAGCGGTCTGCCTATGGAATCGACTTTAGGCAGAGTCAGCTGATATTGATATTTGTGCCCTAATACTGACTGCTTGCGCTGCCTCCCTCCGTGACTCCTTGTAATATCTATCTCCCATGGCTCACCGAAATCGGGCTTTTTGCCACAGTCCCATACATCAATTACAATTTCAGCCTCCCAGCGATTGTCATAGCACCTTGCCCAGCCTCGTGTCATAGGCTTGCTCCATCCCATGAAACTGCCCCATTTTGCAAGTTCATCAGGGTCGTGTGAACCATCAGCAAAACTTCCCCAGGGGTTGATTGCGGCCATATAGCCAATTCTGCCCTCTGGCTTGAAATCTATGCGGATATGCTCAAAATCAAAAATCGCAGGATCATCTGGAAGCAGTTCAGCCTTCTTCAATTTTGTCATTTCAGGCTCATAACAACGGAACGCGACAAATAAACGGCTGCGGTCCTCAGTCATCCCCAGCGCAAATTCCGTCCTATTCCCTTCCTTGTCTCCATGAAGCACAGTCCAATTCCCGTATTTGGAGAAATCCCCGTCACAGAATGTTTTACTTGGCAGGATTTTTCCGACAAGGGAATTGCCTGCAGGGGCAGACTTTGGAAATACGTCCTTCAACTGCGCAAATGCCTTCTCCAACGCCTCGATTCTGCGGCGGTAAATGGAGCCTGCACTTGTTTTCCCCTTCGCCTTTGAAAGCAGTTCAAACCAGAAATTAAT
>JAFSTJ010000694.1 GCA_017450525.1 Victivallales bacterium
CACTGCCCACGCGCACCATGGTGGCACCCTCGGCAATAGCAATCTCAAAGTCACCTGACATGCCCATGGACAACTCCGTCAATGCTAGCCCCGTAGCGGCGGCAGCCTGCTCCTTCAAGTCCCGCAAACGGGCGAAAATGCCATGCAACTCATCAGGCGTCGCATCAAAGGGCGCAACTGTCATCAAGCCGCAGCAAAGCGGCGTGGGGCACTCCTTGAGAACGGGAATAACATCCTCAGGCTTCATGCCGAACTTACTCTCCTCACCCGACACGTTTACCTCAAGAAGCAATTTGGGACTACGCCCCAGCTCGCCAGCAATATTGACCACCCGCTTCAGCAGCGCCAGTGTGTCAATTGAGTGTATCCACGCAGCATTCTCAACC
The DNA here is from genome assembly GCA_017450525.1 of Victivallales bacterium. Lineage (GTDB taxonomy): Bacteria > Verrucomicrobiota > Lentisphaeria > Oligosphaerales > Oligosphaeraceae > RGIG3456. The sequence continues at coordinate 387 of JAFSTJ010000694.1, forward strand.
GCATGTCTCACCTTGTTCTGCTGGAGATGGCCTATTAGATGCCATTCAATGTCCTTTGGCAGGACAGGCGTCTTCTCCATCAATTCCTGGACACGGTTCTCGCCGAAAACATGCTGTCCCGCATCGTATGCCTCCTGAACACAGGAGGCTGGAAATGTCTTGGACACGGCCACAAGCCTGCATGCCCCCTTGGCACGACCAGCCTGCGAAAGCGCATTGTCAATGCGCCCGCCTACCATTTTAAGGTTATCGGAAATCATATCACTTCTTGAGACCTGCCTTTATCTCGTCTATCATAGCCATCAGACGGCGGCCATACTCCACGTATGTATCGTAGCGCACCTTTGGATCCGCCTTGATGGAGGCGTCATGGAACACCACCGACATGTGAGGCTCAATGGAGAAGCCACCATCATAGCCCCTGGACAGCAAATCAGTCAAAATGCGCTTCACATCACCATGACCATCACCAGCCCAGCAGCAGACAAAGTCATTCCGCTCCTTGTTGAACACGCCATCCTTGATGTGGACATATACCACCGCATCCCTGACATGCTCGTAGAACTCCCAGCTGGACTGCTTGGGATATGGCTTGCTCTTCATCTTGTCATCATTGGACACGCAGTTGCCTGTGTCGAACACCAGTTTCAGGCCAGGCACCTTCTCCAGCAGTTCCAGGGTAAAGCCCCATCCCATGCCGCCGTAGTTCATGCAGTTCTCATGCACAGGCTGTATGCCATTGTCCAGGAACATCTTCGTAATCTCACGCAGACGGTGAAAACGCTCCTCCTGCATTTGGTCGTTGGGTTCCCTGTCATCCATCCTAGCATAACTCATTATACGAATAAGTTTGCTATCAAGCCTTTTCATTCTAGGAATCGTGCGCTTAACTTCCTCAAGCGTGATGTCAAATGGATCGGTGATTTTATGCCCCCAGTTTGCGATAGCCGAACCAAAGCAGTTCACATGTATTCCTGCCGCATCCAGGGCGTCTGCCACCTGGTTGAACTTATCCTCTGGCAAATCATGCAAGTTAACGCCATCAATTGCCCTGGATTCGATATTTGTCCATCCTAATTCCTTAGTAGCGCGAATCTGACCATCCAATTCGGCGGCCGCCTCATCTGCAAAACCAGTAAAGTACATCTTTTTCTCCTGTTTTTTATTTCAGTGGACTGTGGACTGTGGACTGTAATTAATCACCATCCACTGTCCACTAAACTATCAGCCTTTCAACAAGCCTATCCAAGGCTGGTGCCATCATGGCCAGGCAATTTTTGTTCGGCTCGACGGCATGCCTTGGTTCAAACACATCTTCCTTTCTACCCACCAGCCCAAGCAGCAGAATGACCTTGCCTTCCGCCGAACGAAATGAACTAGTTAGTTTTTTGGCGCACCCCTCGCTCATGCACACAATCAAATCCGCCACCCGCACGTCTTTCAGCGTAAGTTGTCTTGGAAAATACGCTATGGGCTCTATACCAGACTGATGCATTGCCTCAATACATTCGCGGGGAACAGTGTCGCCCTTGCGGATGTGAAGCCCTCGGCATGCAATCTCAAAATCATCCAGTCTCCCATTTTCCTTCAACTTTGACTGCAAGTATGACGCAGCCAACTGGCTCACGCTGCAATTCGTCTCACATACAAACAGTATATTACTCATAGCTCAAGTATGCATGTCTGCGTTGATTTCCACGTAGCGATGTGTTAAATCGCAAGTCCATACTGTGAACTTACCATTCCCGCAACCAAGATTTAAATCAATGCTGAATTCGCGGACGCTGACAGCCTTTGCTAGCTCGCTTTCTGGCACGCCAGCATCCATTCCATTGCGCACTGCGGGCATACCTGCCAAATCCAGATTCACCTTCTTTGGATCGAACTGCACGCCCGAATAACCAGCAGCGCAGACAATGCGTCCCCAATTAGGGTCACCGCCAAACCAGGCCGTCTTGCACAAGGCGGAATTGGCAATCGCCTCTGCCACAGTACGAGCATCCCTATCACTTGGCGCACCTGTCACATTCACTTCCACAAAACGGGACACGCCTTCGCCATCCAGCACCATTTCACGCGCCAGTCTGCCAGCCAAGGCCGCCACGGCCTCTGTGAACAATGCAGCCTCAGCGCTGCCCGCCTTTATCTCGGGATTTCCTGCCGCACCATTGGCAATCAGCATGAAAGTGTCATTGGTGCTGGTGTCGCCATCCACGGTGATGCGGTTGTAACTTAGGTCCAATGCCTGCTCCAATGCCTCCTGCAATGCGCATTTTTCTATGTTCGCATCTGTTGTGAGATATGACAACATAGTTGCCTGAGGCGGTCTGGCTGGACGCATCTTCGGAGCAATCATGCCAGCGCCCTTGGTCATGCCGCCAACTGTCACCTTTTTTCCGCCAACCGTGATTTCTACCTTGAAGGACTTGGGCCTGGTGTCCGTGGTCATTATCGCCTGTGCTGCCGCCGCTCCGCCATCCTCGGAAAGAGCAGGCACCGCCTTGTGCACGCCGCCCAGAATTATGTCCATAGGCATTGGCACGCCAATGCGCCCCGTGGAGGAAACCAGCACTTCATCCTGCGCTATGCCAAGCAGTTTCGCCGCCTCGGCTGCAGTTGCCGCTGAATCAGCCAGACCAGCGGCACCTGTGCAGGCATTTGCATTGCCGCTGTTCACCACAACTGCATGGAACACGCCGCCCTTGGCAAGCATGTCTCTGTCATACTCCACTGGCGCCGCCGCAAACAGATTGGACGTGAATGCAGCCGCTACCTTGCATGGCAATTCACTGTAGATCATTGCCATGTCAGGCGCACCGCTGCGCTTCAAACCAGCAGTCACTCCAGCCGCCTTGAAACCACACGGAGAAGTAACTCCACCTTCCAGTATTTCCATAAAAATGTCTCCTATTCCATATATTCTAAAAAACGCCTGAATATAACGCTAAAACTCTGAAACGCAATAGAAATACAAACGTATTGGCGGATATTGCAGTCCCAGGCTATAATGCCTCCCCGAATGATATGTTTTCACTGCACCAGTCCTTCTGTTGCCTTACCTTCTCGCGCACGCGTACATTGTTTGGGATACTTCCCCCACCCACCTTCCGCGACTAACATAGCCTCTGAAACCTAGGTTTGCAAGGGGAGAGACAAAGATGTATAATGCTTGTACTTTTTTATATGGAATTTTTGTTGAAATTGAATTTCCCTATAAAATATGTTCACCATGAAGGTAGGTATTTGAGAGCCCCGCTAGGGGCTATGGAAGCTAGCCGCGAGCGAAACCCAAGGAAGCCCCCTCGGAGTATGGAGCCGCATATGCGGCGAAAGAATCATTATGGCAATGCGTTTCCATCTGCCGCCGCTAACGCGGCTCGATCTTTTGCCTGGCACATCCGTGGGTTTCGCTCGCGCCTGCGGCGCTCGCTCCACCCACGGCTAGCCTCCACCGCCGCTCCGCGGCTAGTGCCCTGCGGGCGCCATTACCTACCCTAGGAACAGCCTTCCTATAAAAAAACTACAGGTTAACTACCCTACATCCTGTTAGGAATCACGACATAAGGCAATCACTCACCAAGTGATATGCCCCTAGACCAGCCACTATCCACCTTCGTTACGTTAGCCAGCGCCATACACTATTTCAAAACCATCACCAAAGATTCGTATGCAGGCAAGGCGCAGACAAAAATGGTGCAATCTGTGTCATGGTTCTCCACTCTCAATGGCTTGTCACTCCATTCCACGCCTGTGGACAGACTGTTGCATACAGTAATATTCACCGTGATGCCATGCGCCTTGTCTGGATTGCAGACGATAACCACAACCCTTCCATTGGTGGATTTATACGCGATCAGACGTCCCGCATCGGCTGTGACCATTGGCTGTGACAGGCGGGAGATGATTTCCGCAACGGCATCACTCATAAAGCGGCTTACACTGTCCCTGCCGTAGCAGATGCTTTCCCTCAGCTGGCTTGGGACTACCAAATGAGGCGGTACATTGAAAAAGGCAGCCATTGCATTTGCGTTTTTCTTCAAGGTCAACACGGGTATTTCCGCCTGAATCAGAACCTGCGCATCCGTGACGGCGTGGCTTCCGAGGCAGCGCTCATTGTCGCACCACTCTTCCTGTCCCTCCATAAAGCCATTCATTCCCCGCAGATGGCAGACATTGGCGGCGTTGCCTGAGTCCTTCACGCCGAAGACATCCTCCAGCCCAGGCACATTCTCAAACGCTAGAAGATTGACGCCAGCTTCATGCAGTGCGCGAATTCTATCAATGTATTCCTTTGACACGCCCTTCAGCGGTGGCAGGATCAGCAAGTCCGTGTCCTTCTCCGTCAGGCCAGGCAATGTCTCCATCATCATCTGGAAGCCAGCGCATTCAGAATGCTTCCAGACGCACTGGTATGCATAAGGCACATCCTCTGTGGCACTCTTACGCACGCCGAAATACCAGGCCCCGTCATCTTTGTCAATCAGTTCCTCATCGCCGCAAATATCACAGTGCGCCTTCTTCTGGGCGCGACAGGATTCAATGCTGCTGACAAATGCGTTGCTTCTGAGCGGGCGCATGGCTGGATATTCGTGCACTATGCGCCACGCCGTCAGCAGTGCCTCAAACCAATCCCTATTGAATTTGCAGGCCTGAAACCCCCGCTTGTCCCAGAAGCGGAATTCATTTCCGTCAAACCATCCAGTTGCAAATGCGTACGCAAAGACACGCTGCTTCATCAGCAGGTGGTCATTGGGATGCGGAAGCCTGAATCCGAATGGCGGATATGCATAGAACACCGCACCGTCAGGGCAGCCTTGCAGGCCGTGGGGCGTGTAGATTTCTGGATAGAAGCGAACATCAGGCTTGCTCATCATGCACGATGTGAGAAAATACACGCCTCTGTCAAGTTCATAGCCGCATGAATCAGGATAGTCCTCGTACTGGTAGAAGCCGAGTCCTTCATTCGTCGTCATATAGTCATTCATCAGGTTTCTTATGAATTCAGGCCCCTTTAGATGCGCCGCATAGATTGGAGCTGGTCCATAATGGGAGAATTTTGCATTGGGATTTATTGCCTTCAGGTGCGCTATGTTCCTGACCATTCGCTTATGCGTTTCCTTATTGGCGTAATCTAGCCATTCCTCCCAGTAGTTCTCAACCACATATTTGATTGAGGCGAAATCAGCCGTCTTGTTCTCGGCCTGGCGCTGCTTGAGCTTTTCCACATCCAAGGCAGGGTCTCCCAGCATTTCCGCGAATTCAATAAAGGTCTGCAATATGGCGCCCACATACGAATCGCGCCACTCCAGGCTGGATTTGGCCATTTCATGCGCAATGCTCACATAATCCGCCTGCACGATAAGATCCTTGTTCTCATCCATTTTCCACTTGTCTGCGCAGCGAGAGCCAAGCCACAGAAAATATTCCCGCCCGTATGCATGGACTGTCGGCGATATTTTGAATTCCCTAGCCGCCTTTGGCAAGAAATTCGCGCAGGAAAGATAGTGGCATTTATCCACGCTTTTGCCGTACCACACGTCAAATCCGTCCGTCATTAGCCCGCGTGTCTCGGTGCGCGAATCATACAGGAATGGCAAGCCAGAGAGCAGCGGCGGCGGCAAGGCGCCAGCATCGTTGCTCATGACCTCAAATGCGCAATAGTCCTCAATTGCTCCTTCAGTGCTGAGCACGCGCAGATGATAAACTCCTGGCTTCAAATCCCTCAGCTGCCTAAGCTTGAATTCTTGCACGTCACATACAAATGCCCCATAGCTTTGCCTGGAATGTATGCCATCGCATGAAAAACTGTCCAGAACTTGGAAATATGCATCTTCCAGGCGAATTTCAAGCCCGTTTAGCGCCGCACATCCCCTACCAGATATGCGCACACGGAAATTGATGGGTTCACCCTCCAGGAAGAAATGGTTGTTTCTGGTAAATGTCAAAGCCATTTCGTATCTTGGGTCATCCTTGGGCAGCCTGTCTGCAATCTGTTTGTGCTCATTGGAGATGAAATCAATCTTCGTTGAGCTTGTCAGGCTTTTTCCCGAATACAGCACCTTCCCAGCCGCATCAAACAAAGTCTCGCAGGGATTCTGGGCCATATTGCTCATGGGCGTGTAGCAATATGCATCAAAACCAAGGGCAAAAACCACTGGCGCCGCTGGCTTGATGAAACGTATTCTTCTCTGAAGAGGCCATTCCACCTTTTTGTGCAGGGACTTATAGAAGTAATCTGGTGCCAGATTCTTGACAACGTTCACTATCTTCCCATCATGGAGAAGCGTGCTCCAGACTTTGGAAGATGACACTATATTGAAGAATGGCCTTTCCATGATGTCAGCCCTCATCACATGGTAATTGCCTTCGCCTGGCTCATGCTCGGCTGTTCCACCACGGAATGACAATGCCATGTCCATAAACTCACCATAGTCCAACTCATGCACATCGCAGAATATTGGTTCTTGAGTGCATTCGTCAGGCATGGGAATGGTAAAGGTCCTTTCCTTTGGGCACGGGATTTCCTCGTCCGTCACCACCTCGAAAACCAGTACTTTCAGCACATCAAAGAAATGCTTTCTAGACAAGGCGATCTTACCCTTGCCTTCTCCTGATATTTCAAAATTGACAATTTTGCCTGCAAGAGTGACTGCTGCCCTGCCCCCGCTCACGCTGACTTTCAATTCAAAGGGGTTCCCAAAGTCAAATTCATCCAATGGCATCGTTTCAGATTTCTCAGGCGCAAACTCATTGAGGCTTATATTGCCATACTCGAAATTAAGCAAACCGCTTTGTCTGGAGGCGCTTATGCGGAACGCAGAGCCTTTTCGCAGCCTCGCGTCATAGCGAAAACTCAATATGATGCCGAACTTGCCCGCCATTTCAAAGTTGACGTCCGCCACCATCGCCAATTCAAAGTCAGCCACATCTGGCATGATAGGCAGGAACTTGTTGCCTGCGGAAAGCAGCTCTATGCATCCTTCGCCACACCTAATGGCATCAGCCAATATGCCCGTATTGTCCTCAATCACCCAATTCGCTGGCAAAGCGCCGCTTCTGCACCCGAAATTTTCCTTGAAAATGCAAGTCATTTTTTCCCCTGTAAAGAATTGCCCATGATATGTTTGCCCCTGTTCAGGCGTTTTCCCAGCTGTGGCCTGTCGCTTCAGGAAGTGGCTCTTCCTCCCCGATTGCAGCTGTCAGGCATACATTGCTCATCCTGAAATTGCGGACGTATGTGGCGTCAATGGCCTGTTTGGAAAGCACAAGCCCCTGTACGTTCTCAAGAGTTATGTTTTCCAGCACTGTATTCACATTGCCCTGGAACAGCAGATTGCCACCTGACTTCACTTTCAGATTACGGAACGCAAAATCGTGCACGCCTCGCAAACGCATCCCCTTTGCAACATACACAGTGATAGCCTTCCATGGACAATCAATGTCACAATCCGTGAACTGTATGTTGTGAACATCCATGTAGCCATACTCACCCTTGCGAAGATACTGCGGCGGTGCCTCGCACAATATGCCATTGCCGCGACCGTGTATTATCAGGCCCTTGAATATCACATTGCGTATCGTGTCATCGTTGGGGCAGCCTATGCGTATGCAGTTGCAGGATGTGCACAGGCGACAGTTGGAAACAAAAATGTTTTCGCAGACTGCCGTGTCATCTGGGGAAAGCCGCACGGCGCGTATGGCGATGCAGTCATCACCAGTGTCAAAGAACGAATCCGTCACGGTCACCCGATTGCAAGCGTCAATGTCAAGCCCGTCATTGTTGAGCATTCTGGAATCGCCCAGTACACGTATATGTGAAATACCCACGTCCTGGCAATGCGTGAACCAGCATGTCCAGCTCGGCGCATCACGCAGAGTGATGCCCTCTATTGTCACATTTCGGCAGTTGAAGAACTGAAGCATGCGCGGACGCGGGATGGGCTTCCGCCCCCAGAATGTGCCGTAGAGGGTGCTGTTCTGGTCATGAAATGCTGGTCCCCTGCCGTTAATCTCACCCTTGCCCGTAATTGACACACCTTCAGCGTCTGCGCAGGCAATGACGCATTTTTGGCTGTTCTCAGGGCGCACATTCTCAAGCCCTGGAGGAACAATGTCAGGATAGTCTTCCACATTGGCAGAAGCCATGAGTCTGGAACCTGCAGGAATATGCAGTTCCACATTGCTCTTTAGGACAATGGTCACACATTCATAGTCACCAGGCTCCAAGACAACCCTGCCGCCGCCAATCTTGTACGCGGCATCAACCGCCTCCTGTATGGCAGTTCCAGTCCTTTCTTTGACAATGAAATCCATAACACTCTATTTGGGTTCTATAGCTATTACAAATGGCACGGGTGCAAATGAGGCAAGTTTCTTGCGAAGTTCATCCACTTCATGCTGCTTCTCTGCCAGATTGGGACGCAGGCTCTTGTAGGTGCTAACCTGCTTTTCAAAGTACGCTAAATTACTGCTGTTCGCCTGATTTGCAAGCCACCTATCCAGCACCTGGAAGCATTCTTCCATGTTGTCAAGATTACCATTCTGCCTCAGAATCACGGTGTTCATGTAGGGCACGTTTCTGACAAGCCTTGCAGCCTCATTCAACTGGCCCCTGACTTTGTCCGCATCCAGGGAGATTCTCTGTCCTGGAGTATCGCAAACCGCAATGTTCACTCCTTTAGCAAGTTCATCTGCGGTGGCAGAGGCGATTGCAACGCCATTGGCCTTTATGATGTAGCTTCCATTTGGCAAATTCTTGACGCGTATTATCTCTCTGTTCAGTTTATCCGTGATGGGATAGACAGTATCCAACGTCTTGTAATCTTGTGTGCATGGAAACGGAAGAGCCTTGGGTGTGTACTTGAATGAGATGCACTTGCCCCCATCTCTGTCTGCCTTCAATTCGGAAACATCGGCATTCACAGCCGAAATAACTTCCAGACACCTGTTCTTCCCGCTTTGGCGTCTCGCCTCAATGGTAACCTCTGCAACCAGACCATCCTCGCCCATGCTCTCCAGTATCAGCACAGCGATGAGAAGATGACCTACGTTCTGTGGATGCACCCTGTCCTCCCCACACAGATGAAGTTCGGGATGCGCCTTAAGCATTGCGGTGTACGGGGCATGTATTTCCACCAAGCCAAGTTTTCGCTCTGATGCCAGACTACGCACAATTTCTGCACAATCTGCCAAACCAGGTTCATTTGCTTCAATCATATTTTCTGCCCTGACATCCCCGTACTGGTCGTATCCTGGCGGCGTCATAAGCACCAGCCTTTTGCCCTCCTTCTGAATCATGTCCGCAAGCCGTCTCTGATTGTCTGCATATTTATCCAGACATTCACGCCGCTTTCCTTGCTCGATCTCGTCTGGATTTGCGGTCTTGTAGCTGGTGATACCAACATCATTGACACCGAACATAACAAACACGCGTTCTGGATTCATCGGCATCACATCATATCCCCAGCGCTTGCATCCCTCATTTGTCGAATCACCGCTGACGCCAGCGTTAATAAGCACAGCACCAGCCCCAGGATGCCGCAACTCCTCAAACAGCTGAAGATGAAATACATAACCACCACCCATGGTGATGCTGTCCCCCAAAAACACAACGCGCTCACCTTTCGCAAAACGCCCCACGGCTTCAGCACCAGACAGCATAA